>JANPDZ010000266.1:0-41606 GCA_031431735.1 Acidobacteriota bacterium
CTGAATCTCACGCGCGCGCAAAGCCGCGCCGACGAGTGCCGCCGAATAATCCGAACCGCCGCGCCCCAAAGTCGTTGTTTCGCCGCTCCGGCTCGCGGCGATAAATCCGCCCATGACGGGAATTTCGCCCGCGTTTATTAAAGATTGCAGTTCGAGCTGAATCAGTTTTTCGGTTTCATCCCAGATCGGCGCGGCTGAACCGTATTCGTCGTCGGTGACGATCAGGCGGCGCGAATCGGCATAACGCGCATTTAAGCCTTTCGCCGAACAGACAAACGCCAAAAGCCGCGATGAAAGCTGTTCGCCGTAGGAAACGATCGCGTCTTTGAGCATCTGCAGCGGCAGCGAGCGGCGCGAGACGCGCATCAGCAGATCGCCCAATTCTTTTTCGGCGAAATCTAATTCGACCTGAAAGAGTCTTTGATATGCTTCGTTCGTCAATTCACGCGAAACCGCTTTGTGACGTTCAAAGTGCGGGTCAAGCGAGAGAACGGCGTTTTCGATTTCGCCTTTTTTCGCCAGATCAACCGCGCCAAGCAGCGCGTCCGTCACTTTTGACATTGCCGAAGTAACAACGACCGGCGAATTCTCGCGCTCGCCCAAAACGATCGAAGCGACCCGCGCAAACGCTTCCGCGTCCTGCACGCTCGTGCCGCCGAATTTCATAACAGTTGGTTTGATATTTTCACTCACAATTAATTTGTTAAAGTTAAATGAAAAATGCTGTCGAAGCAAAGAAAGAAAGAAATTTATCCGCCCAAATCGTCAATTGAAACCGACGGTTTCCGTCTGATTGATGCGCCCGATCGTTTGATAGCCGAAAAGCTCGATATGCCGGGAAAGATAATTTTCCTTGCAAGGTTCCTCTTTAACCAGACCGGTGCTTAAGTATTTTTTGTTGTCGTCACAAAAAATCGTTGCGACAACCGAATCTTTGCCGAGTTTTTCGTGTGCCATCAAGGCTCCCAAAAAATTCGCGCCCGACGAAATTCCGACGCCAAGCCCCAGTTCAGCGGCGAGTTTTTGCGCCATCAGGATCGAATCGCCGTCGGAAACTGTGACAACTTCGTCAAGTTTATCGAGTTCGCAGATCGCCGGAATAAATTCGTCGGAAATCCCTTGAATACGGTGGCTGCCGACCTTGCAGCCGGTCGTCAAGGTCGGCGATTCGGCAGGTTCGAGCGGATGAAGTTTAATGCCCGCATCTTTTTCGCGTAAATATTTGGCGACGCCCATGATCGTTCCGCCGGTGCCGACTCCGGCAACGAAAGCATCGGGTTTCAGACCGACGCTTTCAAGCTGTGACCAGATTTCCGGCGCGGTCGTCAAATAATGCGCTTGCGGATTGGCTTCATTAGAAAATTGATGCGAGAGAAAAACGTTTTCGTTTTCATCAGCAAAATGATCGCAAAGCGCGATACTACCGACAAATCCGCCTTCTTCGTGGCTCACCAAAACGACCTCTGCGCCATAGCTTTTGATCAGCGAAATACGTTCGTTGCTCATCCAATCCGGCATATAAATTTTCACGGGATTACCGAAGGCGTGACCGATCGCGGCAAAAGCAATGCCCGTATTGCCGCTCGTTGCTTCGACGACACAGTCGCCTTTTTTGATCTGCCCCATCCGATAGGCTTCCTTCAAAATATGCAGAGCCATCCGGTCTTTGATACTGCCCGAAAGATTCAGATGTTCGGCTTTCGCAAAAATCGTCCGCCGTTCACCGTGAAACTTGAAATGAACCGCGAGAAGCGGCGTATTGCCGATCAGATTCTCGACATACAAAGATTTTCCCGCACTCGCAAAATGATTTTGATATTCCTGAAGATTTGTAGAATTCATAGAGCCCGTGAGTATTTTAACGCAAACCGCCATTTTTTCCACAAACTGCCGTGATGAAATAAATTAATCAATTAAGTTAAATACTCTTAAAAGTCACGCAGTTGAAAATTAAATTAAGAAATAAAAAGGATTAGATTCGGAATAAGTGATAGGTGAAAAGTGTTGGCACTTTCATTCCATCTTTAGACCTCTTTTCTTTGTCTTACCTGCTTAGATATTGAGCTTTGTGAAAACTGGTTCGGCTTCTTTTTAGACACGCAAAAAATTCTTCCTTGTCTGACTTTGACCAAGTTATTTTTCGATACCAATCTACTTTACTGATAGCAAAATAGAATTTAAGAAAATTAATTTTAACATTCTCAATAGATCCAAAATTCAGAAAATTATCGAAAGAAACTGCTGAAGTGATGAATAATTGATATTTGATATTTGATAAATTCGAGGTTTGTAACGCCAATTTTCAAATATGCGCAGGGGTTTCAGCCGGAGTTAAAAAGAAATGCCGGGTAAATTTAAGCTGCGATCCGCAAAGACCTTTTTACAAATTTGAATCTACTGATTCTCTTACAACTTGATTCTCAATTTCGAATCGTAAACCGCAAACGCATTCAAATTCTCGTTTGTCCGAATCATCAAACCGATGAAAAAGCTGTCCGCATTTGCAGACTGCGCCGATGCTTCTGGCGGGCGAACCTAAGACAAGATGAAAATCGGGAACTGATTTCGTGACAATTGAACCCATTCCGACCATTGCCCAGCGTCCGATCGTCAGATCGTTGCCGATGATGCAGCCCGCGCCGATCGTCGCGCCTTCTCTGACCAATGTCGGCAGAGTGTGTTCGTCAGGTTCTGAGGGGCGCAAACTCTTGAGATCGGGCATCGTCGCACGCGGGAAACGGTCGTTGGTAAACGTCGTTGAAGCCGAAATCATCACGCCGTCCTCGATTGTCACTGCCGCGCAGATATAAACCATCGCGTTGATCTTGACGCGATTGCCGATCTTTACATCGTAAGCGATATAAGTTTTCTCGCCGACGATGCATTCTTCGCCAATGCGCGCGCCAGGCCGGATGTGAACATTGTCCCAAACGCTCGTGCCTTCGCCGATGGTTACATTTTCTTCGATAATTGCTGTCGGGTGAATTTTAGGCATAATGTTGTTGCCCACGAAACACACGAAAGTGACGAAATAAAAATCAAACCAAAAATTTTATTTCTTTTTTTCGTATTTTTCGTGTGTGCGCGTGGGCAGATATTTCTTTTATTTCTTCGCCGATTCGCGGTTTTCAATAACTTTCTGCCACAGATTTTGATTCAGAGATTTATACGCGGCTTCGATGACTTCGACCGACGCGAGCGCGTCTTCGGGTTTTGTCAAAAGTTCTTCGCCGCTGACAATTGCGTTGCGGAAATTCTCGATTTTTGAGCGAAACGCCTGAACTTTGTCGTAGCCTGTTCCGAAAATCGTCCAGTCGGGCGATGAATTTAGTTTGTAACGCGATTCGCGCCAGCCGATATGAAGCGTTCCGTTGGTGCCGTAAACGCTGATGAAATTGGGTAATTCTTTGTTGATTCCCCACGTCAGATCAACGCTTGCGACCACGCCGTTTGCAGTTTTCGCTAAGAGTTTGACGTTTTCATCAACGCTTAGATTTTGCGTTCCGCTTGTTTCAACTGCTAAAACTTCCGTAATTGTGCCCAGGAAATAGCGGATAATATCAACCGAATGCGTTCCGTTGTCAATCAAAACACCGCCGCCCGCGATTTCCTTGTTGCTGTTCCAACGCTTTGACATATCAACTTTCGCCGTGAACGCATTTTCAAACTGAACGATCTCGCCCAAAACGCCCGAGGCTAAGATAGCTTTGGCTTTGACGACATCTTCGCAGTAACGAAACTTTGTCGCCATCGTGAAAACAACGCTTCTTGTTTCGGCAGTTTCGATCATCGCCTTGGCTTCCGCAACCGACAGACAGAGAGGTTTTTCGCAAAGAACGTGAACGCCTTTCTCCATAAAATACATCGCGATTTCCGGATGCGATTTCGGCGGCGTGGCGATGATCACGGAATCAATCTCCGCCCGTTCGGCTAAAGTTTTATAATCACTGAAAGACTTCGCGCCGAACGGTTCGGCAAACGCTTTGGCTGAATCCTGATTGATGTCAGCAACCGCGACGATCTCGCAACAATTACTTGTTTGAAATGCTTGTGCATAAGTCTGGGCAATTCCGCCTGTTCCGATGAGTGCAAATTTAAGTTTGTTCATAATTTTATTTTGCCCACGCGCACACACGAAAAATACGAAAAAAAGAAATAATTTTGGATTTAATTTTCGTGCCTTTCGTGTGTGCGCGTGGGCAAATTGTTTTATTTAGTTCTTGTCGCTTCAACTGCTTCACGAATCGAATCGGCTAAGAATTCGATGTGGTGCGCTTCGTATTTTTCGTTGATCGGCAAGACTAACACATCGTGCAAGCCTTTGATCGTGCCCTGGAAATTGTCATCGTTGTAATCAACCGCTTCCGCACGCGCCAGATTAAACGGATAATGCGAATCACCGAACGTATTCTGATCGCGGAAAACCATACATTTGTATGCCGGTTTGACAACGTAGCGCGGTGCCGAGGCAACATCATAAGCTTTCAAAGCTTTGGCGAGCCCGACCGAACCGTCGGCGATCTTTGTATCGTCAACTCTCAAACAAAACTTCCAATAGGTCATTGTCGAACCCATCGCCGGTTTATAACTTTCGATGCCGTCAATATCTTTTATCAATTCATCGAGAAGCGCCGCCATTTTTTGACGCTGTGCGACGGAATAATCTAATTTTTTCAGTTGTTGGTATGAAACGGCGGCTTGCAGTTCGGTCATCCGGTAATTTAACGACGCGAAATAATGGTCGGGATTAGGGTCGCCGTAGCCCCACGCCTTATTGATAAAAAGATACATCCGACGCGCGATTTCGTCATCGTTTGTAACAACGATTCCGCCTTCGCCGGTCGTCATTTGTTTGCCTTGCTGAAAAGAAAACGCGCCGACACGGCCGATCGTTCCGGCATATTGCCCGTCGCACATCGCCATAAACGATTGTGCGGTGTCTTCAATTACGGGAATTCCACGTGAATCGGCAAGCTGCATGATCGCTTTCATCTCGCACGGGTTTCCGAAAAGGTGTGTGACGATGATCGCTTTTGTGCGTTCGCTCAAGACTTTTTCGATGGTTTCCGCCGTGACATTCAATGTCTTCGGGCAAACGTCCGCAAAAACCGGAATCGCGCCTTGAAAAATGATCGGTGTCAATGCGCCCATATCGGTCACGGAGGTCGTCACGATCTCGTCGCCCGGATTCGGATTGATCGCGGCAATGGCAACATGAACAGCGGCAGAACCCGAATTGCACGCGTAAGCATATTTCACGCCGAGTTTTTCGGCAAATTCTTTTTCAAGCAGTTTGCCGTATTTGCCTTTGGTCGTGATCAGCACACCCGATTGCAGTACTTCCGTCACGGCGGCAATCTCCTCCGCGCCGAATGTGCGCCCCGAAATGTCCTGATCTGATGGTAATTTTATGATTTCTTTTTCTAATGTCGGTGTCATAACTTTATAAAGTGAAAAAGTGAAAAAGTAAAAAAGTGAAAAAGTTTATCAATATCCGGAAACAACTTTTTCACTTTTAACCTTTTTCACTTTTTCACTTTTTTACTTTTTCACTTTTCCACTTTATATTCTCTGTTGGTAATGAAGTTTCAATCGCTTGCGATTTCCCGAAAACGCGCATTTTTGAAAGTCTCGAAAGCAATTTTAAATGCCCGAAAATTGTCCGCGCCGTTTTCATTTTCGAGAAACCGAACAGACGAACTTCCAGCACGGCCGGATATTCAACGATCCGGCCGCCTTTCAGATCCAATCTTCCAAGCATTTCCGCGACGCCCAAAAAACCTTTTTCCTGAATCGGCAAATCAACAAACGAACTGCGCCGATAAACGCGAAAACAACTCGTATAGGTCGCCAGTTTTGCGCGTAAAGTGCGCCGATAAAGCCACGACGCGCCTTTTGATAAAAATAAACGCCAATTCGGAACATTCCGCACACTACCGCTCCGGTGATAGGGCGAAGCCGTTACAAGGTCAACGTCTTTCGCCAAAAGCGGAAGCATTTTAACAAGTTCGTGCGGGTCGTAAGTGCAATCGCAATCCATCGAACAAACGATTTCCGTCGTTGCCGCTTTGATTCCCGTCATAATGCCCGCCGCCACGCCTTGATTTGTTTCGTGGCAAAAGATTTTGACGTTTTCTTTTTCGGCGAAAAGCTCGTTTAATTTTTCGAGCGTTTTGTCTTTCGAACAATCGTCAACGAAGATAAAATTTGTCTGAAAACCATTTTCCGACAAATTCGCCTCGACGCTTCGCAAAGTATTTGCCAAATACGGCAACGACGCTTCTTCGTTGTAGCAGGGAATGACAACCGTTATTTCGGATTTGGATGCGCGGATCTCGGATTTCTTGATCTCGATCGGACTCTCGACTCTCGACTCTCGACTCTCGACTCTGATTTCGTCTTTTAATCCCAAAAATTCCGCCGCGTCGCAAAAATCATATTTCTGGATGTTTTCCTTTAAGATCCATTCCATTTTGTCGAGCTTTCGGTAATGCCGGATGCGGTTGTAGTGCGATGCGGCATTGATGCGCGGTTGTTCGGGGTCGAGTTCCCAAACGTGAAAATAGAAGATAAACGGTTCGGTTTGAGTTTCGTGCCATTCGCTGACTGCGCGGCGCATCAGAGTGTATGGAATTTGCCGAAAATAATTGCCGCCCGAAATCGGAAGAAGTCCGACGCCGAGATTTCGTGTTGAATAGGGAAATTCCCAAATGACTTTGCGCCCGGTGTGGATCTGATGCGCAAAACGCTTGGTTTTATCGGATTTTCTGGTCGGCAAAAACGATGCGTCGTAAACAAAACCTTCCTCCGCCAAAACGTCGAAGATCCACGAATCTTTTTCGTAACTCAGTTTTTCCGCTGCGCGATAGCCGATGATCTTTTGTCCGCAGGCATCTTCTAAAATGCGGTTTGTTTTTCTTAAGTCTTCACGAAATTCCTCATCCGTCAGATTCTTTAAACTGCGGTGATAAAATCCGCGCGAGGCAACTTCGTGTCCGCGGGCGGCAATCTCCCGAATCAGTCGCGGATTTTGTTCGGCGACCCAGCCCAAAACAAAAAATGTCGCTTTCGTATTGAATTGGTCGAGCAAATCAAGAGTTTTGAGCGTGTTTTTTTCATAACGCGGTTCAAAATTCGACCAATTCCGCTGCTGAATCAAATTTTCAAACGCACCGACGTGAAAATAGTCCTCGACCAAAACAGTCAAAAGATGTTTTTTATTTAGGGGTATTTGATTCATTAAAAAATTTTTAGAACAAAGGTCGCTGGATACCGGCTGGTCCTTTCAGTTTTGCGGCGAATTTTTCCTCGATAATTTTGACGATGCGCTTTGCCGCCCGACCGTCGCCAAACGGATTTGAAACTTCTTTGACCGATCTTATCCAGGTATCGACCGAATAATTTTCTTCGAGCATTCGCGCCAAAGTCTGCGGATTGCCGCCGACGAGCTTTGCCACGCCGGATCTGATCGCTTCCGGGCGTTCGGTATTTTCGCGCAGCACGAAAAGCGGTTTGCCAAGCGAAGGCGCTTCTTCCTGTACGCCGCCCGAATCCGAAACGATCAGCCAAGTGCTCTTCATCAAAGCAATAAAATCCTTGTAATTGAGTGGTTCAAGCAAATAGATGCGTTCACTGCCTGCCAGAATTTCGTTCGTTACCTGCTGGACATTCGGGTTCGGATGAACCGGGAAAAACAGGCAAACGTCGTTTCTCTTTTCGACAAACTCGCGCAAAACTTTGAGATTTCCGCTCATTCGCTCGCCAAAACTCTCGCGCCGATGCGTTGTCAGCAAAATTCTTTTGAAACCCTTTGTTTCTTCGATCAATTCGGCAATTCGACTGCTCGGCGTTAAGTTCTTCAAAATATGCCGCAGTGTATCAACGACCGTGTTGCCCGTCACGAAAATTTTTTCGGTCGGAATATCTTCCGCAAGCAGATTACGGCGGTTGCGTTCGGTCGCAGCAAAATGAAAATTGGCGATCTGTGATACCAAACGGCGGTTTAATTCTTCGGGAAACGGACTGTAAAGATTGCCCGAACGAAGTCCTGCTTCGACGTGTCCGACGGCGATTTGCCGATTAAAACCTGCCAATGCGCCGGCCAGCGTCGTCGTCGTATCGCCCTGCACAAGTATCAGATCGGGTTTTTCTTCCGCCAGAATTTTATCGAGCTTTGCCATAACCCGCGAACAAACTTCGTTCGGCGTCTGATTTTTTTTCATAATGCGCAAATCAAAATCGGTTTCAATATTGAGCATTTTAAGAAAAGGTTTGAGCAATTCCCGATGCTGGCTCGAAGAAACGACAACCGTTTGATAAAACTTCTGCCGCAGTTCATGGATGATCGGCGCAAGTTTGATCGCTTCGGGGCGCGTTCCGAAAAGCACCAGAATTTTTAACCGCCAATCAACTATTTCTTGCGGATTAATTTTTTTATCTTGGGGAACTCCGTCCAACATCATTTTCACTCTCAAATTTCGGGTCTCTTTGAAAACTTCAGATTCAATAAATACTTAAAAAGTCGTTCATTCCTTAATTATTCTGATTTTGACTGATTTTTTATCTGATTGGGTTTTGGCTTTTGGTCTTTGGTTTTTGGTTTTATTCAAATTAAACCCGTTGATTTTCAATCAATATGTCAGAAAAATAAGCAGGTATGGTGAGAAACTCAAAGCCAATCTAGAATTTCTTTCAAAAAATCAAAAACCAAAAGCCAAAGACCAATTACCTGGTTTTTATAAACTGAAAGTGAGAGGATTGCACAAAAAAGCGGCTAAAATTAGTTAGTTCAGTCAATCATAAACGCCGAAATAAAAACTTTTCCGGACACGGGAAATTCTTTTTTAAAATTAATTCTGAACGCGCTCTTACTGTGCTAAAAATACAGGACCATTACATTTTAGAACGAAGCTTTCCAAAAACTCAAGAACTTTTTCCGAAGGGAGGTTTTAATTTTCAGAGTTTATGAAAAATTTTATGAGGTTGTAAAACAAACAGGCGGGCTGCGAACCCGCCGCTGAAAATTATGAAAATTTATTATTCGGGCTGACCTTTGCAACCTGCGCCGTAAAGTGCCGGCTGTTTGATCGAGATGATCGGGTAATTTTCCGCTTCCTCATTTATCTCAACCCAACCGAGATATTCTTCGGGGATCGACATATCCGAAAAAATCGCCTCAACCGGACATTCCGGCAAACACGCGTCGCAATCAATACAAGTATCGGGATTGATCAAAAGTTTGTCGGGCAATTCGTGAAATGCTTCGACCGGACAGACTGCCGCGCAGTCGGTATATTTACATTCAACACAGGGTTCGGTAACAATATAAGTCATTTTTTCTAAAAATCTCCTTGGATTTTTCCTTAAATCAAAATAAAAAGCTAATATCCGCGAGGCTAACTTGTCAAATGAGGTTAGACAAATGATAGAATTTCGTCATTATTAAAAATTATCAACAAATAATCTTTTAAGGAAATCGAATGAAAAATATCAAAGCTGAACGCGAATTATCGTTGGATTTTTTGCGCGTCACGGAAGCGGCGGCAATTGAATCCGCTAAAACAATGGGACAGGGCGACCGCAAACACAGCGATCATGTTGCGGTCGAGGCGATGCGCGAAGTAATGGACACAGTGCCGATGCGCGGTCGGATCGTGATCGGTGAAGGCGAGCGCGACGAAGCACCGATGCTTTATATCGGCGAAGAAGTCGGCGGCGGAATATTTTCGGATGAAGCACGGCTTGAGTTTCCCGAAGTTGACATCGCTGTTGATCCGCTTGAAGGCACGAATCTCTGTGCGCTCGGCGCAAACAACGCAATTGCCGTTCTGGCGGCGGCGGAACGCGGCGGATTGCTCTACGCACCCGACATTTATATGGACAAAATTGTTGTCGGTCCGAGTTGTCGCGGCGCGGTTGATATTGAGGCGCCGGTTAAAGACAATTTGAAAAATATCGCCCGTCGGCTCGGACGTGACGTTGATGATCTAACCGTGATGTGTCTTGACCGTTCGCGCCACAAACAACTGATCGCTGATGTTCGCGCAACCGGTGCGCGAATTCGTCTGATTTCGGACGGTGATCTTTCGGCGGGAATTTCGGCGGCGGTTGCGGGAACAAATATCCACGCCCTGATGGGCATCGGCGGCGCGCCTGAAGGTGTTATCACGGCCGCCGCAATGAAATGCCTGAACGGCGAAATTCAGGCAAAACTTGTTTTTGATCACGAAAGATTGGGCGTTGATAAATCAAAAGTTCCGCCCAAAGAAGTTGTTATGGAACGTCTTAAATCAATGGGCATTACCGACGCTGAAAAAATTTACGACACCAACGACCTGGCACCCGGCAAAAAAATCATTTTTGCCGCAACCGGCGTGACCGACGGCGCACTACTGCGCGGCGTTCGCTTTTTCGGCGCGGGCAAACGCACACATTCGGTCGTCATGACCACCGATTCACGGCATATCCGTTTTGTTGATACGGTTCATGTCGAAGGCGGCCCCGATGCAGTTATTAGATTCTAAAAGTGAAAAAGGTGAAAAGGGTAAAAGTGAAAAAGGGTAAAAGTGAAAAAGTTTAGTTGAATTTCCGACAATCCGCTTTTTCACTTTTACCCTTTTTCACCTTTTTCACCTTTTTCACCTTACAATCAAAAAGATGGAAAACTTAAAGCCTTTTGTTCTTGATTTAAGCGAAGTCAGTGCGGATGATGTCGCGCTTGTCGGCGGAAAATGTGCGTCTTTGGGCGAGCTTTTTCGTGAACTGACGACACAAGGCGTTCGCGCCGTTGACGGATTTTCGACGACCAGCCATGCCTACGAAGTTCTGCTTGAAACCGGCGGTTTGCGGAAAAGATTGCAGAAACTTTTGAAAGGTTTGGATGTCAATGACCTCGACGAATTAGCGCGGGTCGGCAGCGAAGCCAGAAATTTGATGCTCGAAACACCTTTTCCGAAAGAAGTTGAAACCGCGATCTTTGAAGCTTATAAAAGTTTGGGCACGCGCATCGGCAAACCGGTTTTTGAAGTTGCCGTGCGTTCTTCCGCCACCGCCGAAGATCTGCCGGACGCTTCTTTTGCCGGTCAGCAAGACACGATTTTGAATGTTCGCGGTGAAACCGGACTAATCGAAGCGTGTCATCAATGCTACGCATCGCTTTGGACAGACCGCGCAATTTCTTACCGCACGGTCAAAGGTTTTGATCATTTTGACGTTGCGCTTTCGATCGGAATTCAGCCGATGGTGCGTTCCGACATCGCCTGTTCGGGTGTCATGTTCACGCTCGATACGGAAAGCGGTTTTCGCGAAGCGGTCGTCATCAACGGCGCGTGGGGTTTGGGCGAAGCGGTCGTGCAGGGAATGGCAACGCCCGACGAATGGATCATTTTCAAACCGACGCTGAAACTCGGATTTCGCCCGATCGTGACGCGCAAACTTGGCGTCAAGGAAGTCAAAATGGTTTTTGCCGACGACGGAACCGGCACGCAGGTTCGCGATGTCGTCGAATCTCAACGCAAACGCTTCTGTCTTTCGGGCTACGAAGTTTTGCAATTAGCGCAGTGGGCTTGCGCGATCGAAGATCATTATTCAAAACGCGCCGGAAAATCTCAGCCGATGGACATCGAATGGGCAAAGGACGGCATTACGGGCGAGCTTTTTATTTTGCAGGCGCGGCCGGAAACGGTTCACGCGCAAAACACTGAAAATTTCATCGAAACTTATAATTTGTCCGATAATCATGGTGCGCCGCTCGTGACGGGTGTCGCGGTTGGCGAAAGAATCGGACACGGCGCGGCTCACGTTCTTCTCGATTCCGCAAAATTGACGAGCTTCAAAGAAGGCGAAATTCTCGTCACAACGATGACCGATCCGGCTTGGGAACCGATCATGAAACGCGCTTCGGCAATCGTCACGAATCGCGGCGGACGAACCTGTCACAGCGCGATCATCAGCCGCGAACTCGGCATTCCGTGTATTGTCGGCACCGGAAACGCGACCGAAATTTTGCGTTCGGGAACCGACGTGACGGTTTCGTGCGCCGAAGGCGAGCGCGGAAATATTTATTACGGAAAGGTTGATTTTACGATTGACCGCCACGAAATCACCGATGATGAACGCCCGAAAACGCAAGTTATGATGAATGTCGGCGATCCCGATCACGCTTTTTCGGTTTCGCGTCTGCCGAATGACGGCGTTGGTCTGGCACGGCTCGAATTTATCATCAATAATCACATCGGAGTTCATCCGATGGCTCTGGTCAATTATCCGAATCTGAAAAATCGCAAAGACGTTGAGACAATTTCCAACCTCATTTTAGAAGAAGACCCGAAAGAGTTTTTTGTTCGCTCGCTGGCAGAAGGCATCGGGCGGATCGCGGCAGCGTTTTATCCGAAACCGGTCATTGTTCGGATGTCGGATTTCAAATCTAACGAATACGCGCGGCTGATCGGCGGAAGTGAATTTGAACCTGAAGAAGAAAATCCGATGTTAGGATTTCGCGGTGCATCGCGTTATTATGACGACCGCTATAAAGCCGGCTTTAAGTTGGAATGTTTGGCGCTGAAAAGAGTCCGCGAAGATATGGGTTTGATCAACGTCAAAGCAATGATCCCGTTTTGCCGAACTGTTGAAGAAGGCAAAAAGGTCATCGCGCTGATGGCGGAACACGGACTTAAACAAGGCGACAACGGTTTGGAAATTTACGCTATGTGCGAATTGCCCGCAAACGTCGTTTTTGCCGATGAATTTTTACAGATTTTCGACGGTTATTCGATCGGCTCAAACGATCTGACACAGCTTGCGCTCGGACTTGACCGCGATTCAGAAATGGTCGCGCATCTTTTTGACGAACGCAACGGTGCGGTCGAAAAAATGGTCGCGATGGCGATCGAAGCGGCGATTCGAAACGGCAAAAAGATCGGAATCTGCGGACAAGCACCGTCGGATTATCCGGAGTTTGCACAATTTCTTGTCGAAAAAGGCATCAATTCGATTTCGCTCAATCCCGACACCGTGATTCAAACGACGCATCATATTTTGGAAACCGAAAAGAATTTGAAATCATCTAATAAATAATATTTAAAGCGTTTTGAGTCCCGCCTTTAGGCGGCAAAAAAGCCTGCTAAAGCAGGGACTCAAAACTTTTCAAAATGAATCAGCCAATCGAAAACTACATACCGCAGGATTTCGCCTCGCGTTTCCGCAAACAAGCGCGAAAAGTATGGTTTGTATCTATGTTTGTAGTTTTTGCGTGGACTTTTATGATCGTGCTTGCGCCGATCGCAAAAGCAAATAATTTTGAAAATATTTCCGCGTTGATTTATAAATCTTTCGGTTTTATTTGTCATCAGATGGATTCGCGCTCATTTCATATCGAAAATCATCCGTTCGCGGTTTGCACACGATGTTTCGGCGTTTATTTCGGCTTGTTTTTGGGGTTTGTAATTTATCCGTTGCTTCGCAAAATTGATGAGATCGAACCCTTGCCGCGTTTATGGCTTTTTCTGGCGATGATTCCGATCGGCATTGATTGGACACTCGGCGTTTTCGGGATTTGGGAAAACACGCATCTTTCGCGTTTTCTGACAGGTTTGATCTTGGGAACGGCGTGCGCGGTTTTTATCGTGCCGGCTTTGGTTGAGATTTTTCGACTTTTGGCGGGCAAAAAAATCAATTTAACGCAAAGACGCTAAGCCGCAGAGCCGCAAAAGGAAAGTTGATAAAAAATCTTTGCGGCTTAGCGTCTTTGCGTTAAAAAACTCCGACACAATTAAAAAGACTGCTTCGGCGACAGCCTTTTTATCTAAATTGATTTTTCGATACTGATTTTTTATATTTTGTTGGCAACACGCCGAACGCCCGGCAGTTCCATGATAATTAAATTTGATTGTAAGCAAGTTTTTGGGGCTTGGCAAGTTTTATTTCCAAGTTTTTCAACCTGTTTATTTGTAGCTAAATATCGAAACTATTTAACTTAACCGCAACATCTAATGTTTTCCACCTGTGGAAAACTTTTCCGCAGACAAATGTTTATTGACTAATCGGAAAAATAGTAGCAAAATTATGCTTGCAACCGACTAAGCACATTATGAGTTTTAGCAAAGAAAGCGCAGTTGAAAGAGCAAAAAAAGATCTGGCACAACGCGTTGGCATCGCGGAAAGCGAAATAACCGCTTCCGCGAGTGATGCCGACTTTCCGGATATGTCTTTGGGCGCGCCTGAAAACGGCGAAATGTCCGCGCAGATGATTTCGAGCGGTTGGCGCCTAAATTTAAGCGCGAACGGCAAAAGTTATGAATATCGCGCCGACAAATATCAGCTTCGCCTTCGCGGATTTAAGGGAACAAATTACATTATCGAATCGTGAGACAAGTTTTGAGTCTCTGCTTTAGAAGGCTTCTTTTAAAAGCAGAGACTCAAAACTTTTTGGAGTAAAAAAAAATGAATCGTAATAATATTTGGATACATATTTGCATCGCCGTTGTTTTGATCACAATGGCAGCGGTTTGGGGACAGATCAGACGTTGGCAGATCAGAACTGCTGATTTGACGCCAATATCTGTAAAAACAGCACCGAAACCGATTGCGCCGAAGCGTTCAAGCAGCGAAAAAGAACCGGAAGTTTTGGTTAAATTTCGCCCGAATGTGAGTTTAGCGGACATCAAAAAAGTTACCGAAAAAAACAACGACCGGATCGAAGATGAAATTGAAACGGTCAAAGGTTTGTTTTCAATTGACGATTTGGACAATGCTGACGCAAACAAAGTCGCCGAACAATATTCGCAAATGAGCGATTTGGTTCTTTATGCCGAGCCGAATTTTCAAATCAAATTGGACGATCCGGCAAATAATTCCGCGCCTCTGAGTCCTTTGAACACCGGAAATCTGCAAATGAATGATGGTTCGCCGAATGACCCGATGTTTGATGAACAATGGGCTTTGAATAATACAGGGCAAAACGGCGGCAAGGAAAAAGCCCACATTGACGCAATAAAAGCGTGGAAGAAAATAACGGGAAGCAAAAAGATTGTCGTCGCGGTGCTTGACACCGGTGTTGACTACACGCATCAGGATCTTATTTCAAATATTTGGTTTCGTCCCGACACGGTTCCGCAATACAAAGACGACGAACTCGGAACATTTAACGATGAACACGGTTTCAACTCCGCCGAAAACGAAAGCGACCCGATGGACGACAACGGTCATGGAACGCATTGCGCGGGAATTATCGGCGCGGAAGGCAACAATGACGAAGGCATTGCCGGAATCAACTGGAATGTGCAGATCATGCCGCTCAAATTTTTGGGACGCGGTGGCTTTGGCTCGACAAAAGACGCGATCGAATCCATCAATTACGCCATTGACCGCAAACAAAAAGGTGTAAATATCCGAGTCATCAGCGCAAGTTGGGGTTCAACGCAATATTCAAAAGCATTGGAAGACACGATTCGCGCCGCCGGGGAAGCCGGAATTTTGTTTGTCGCGGCTGCCGGAAACGACGGTACAAGCAATGATAAACGACCGCATTATCCGTCAAATTACGATTCGCCGAATGTCATCAGCGTCGCGGCTTTGGACAGAAACGATCAGCTTGCTTCGTTTTCAAATTTCGGCGTGAAAACGGTTCACATCGCTGCGCCGGGTAAAGATATTCTTTCGACGTGGCTCAGCGAGCAATACCGCGAAGCATCGGGAACTTCGATGGCAACACCGTATGTTTCGGGAGTCGCCGGATTGGTTTTAGCGGCCGAGCCTGATCTTTCGGTCGCCAAACTTCGCGAACGGCTTTTGAAATCGGTTGATAAACTCGACAACTTAAGCGACAAAGTACAAAGTGGCGGACGGCTCAATGCCGCGAAAGCACTTGGCAATTAAAAATTCGGTTGATTTTAACGACAAAGAACCGTGGCATCATCCACGGTTTTTTTTGTCATAAATTTAGAATTTGCGAATGGTTTTATTTTCAACATTCTGCGTTAAGCCGTTAACCATTTGGAACACTTCTAATAGCAATTCGGCTGCGCCCCCTCCCCGTCCATTAATTGTTAATTAAAATAAATCCTTTTGTCTAAATAATTTATAAGATTTGTAAATTTTTATGAAACTAATGGCACACACTTTGCTTAGCAAGTAGCGGAGACAACGCTGGCGTGCTGAGAAGTAAAGCATCAAGCGTTGCCGAAAACTTTCGATCAGGAGAAACAATATGAATCGTATTAAAAAATTAGTTGCATTTTTTGCTTTTTCGCTTTTAGTTTTAGGATTGCCGACCCTTGCTTCGGCGCAATGGCGCGACCGTGATAATGATGACGACGACGACGGGTATTACAAAAAAGATAAGAAAGACAAACGCGACAAGCGTAACGATGATGACGACGACGACGGGTATTATCGCAACGACCGCAACCGCAACGGCAATTACAATCGTAATTTGAACGCGACAATTAAGAATCTGAAAAATCGTAGTAAAGAATTTGCGCGCCGTTTAGACCGTGAACTCGATAACAGCCGCTACAACAATCGTAATAGTGAGGACAGATTGCTTGGTTTAGCCGAGGACTTCAAAGATGCGGCCAAACGGCTTGACGACAGATA
Organism: Acidobacteriota bacterium; assembly: GCA_031431735.1. Lineage (GTDB taxonomy): Bacteria > Acidobacteriota > Blastocatellia > Pyrinomonadales > Pyrinomonadaceae > JAFDVJ01. Next base: position 16,594 of record JANPDZ010000266.1, read on the forward strand.
CGATAATAGTCGTGATTACAACAATAGTTCGAACGAAGCACGCCGCGTTTTACAACTCGGTCAACAACTTGAAAGCGCGCTTTATAATTCGCGTCTGAACTATAATGTGCAGAACGATTGGAACAGAATTCGTCAGGACTTGAATGTTCTTGCCGATGCTTACGGCTATAACAATCGTAATACCCGCACGAATCGCAACGGAAATTGGCGCGACAAAATTCCCTTTCCGCTGCCATTCTAACTTTAACAAAAATTGAGTATGGCAAGGAAACCAGCCCTTCCGAAACCAACTAAAGCCATACTTAAACGAAAGCCTGAGCCTTAAAACTCAGGCTTTTTCTTTTGCGTCAAGATGATTTACGATTGACGAATGACCGGAACACTTTATCTCGTCGCGACACCGATCGGAAACTTGCAGGACATCTCTTTTCGTGCTCTCGAAACGCTCAAAACGGTTGATTTAATTGCTTGCGAAGACACGCGCCACACAAAAAAACTCTTAAATCATTATTCGATAAAGAATCGCCTGATCAGTTATCACGAACATAACGAAATGGAACGCGCGATCGAATTGGCTGAATATTTAAAACAAGGCAAATCAATTGCAATAGTTTCCGATGCGGGAACGCCTGCAATCTGCGATCCGAGTTTCAGGATCGTCGAAAAAGCCAATGAGATCGGCGCAAAGGTTATTTCGATTCCGGGCGCGGTCGCTTTTGTAAATGCTTTGATCGTTTCGGGATTGCCGACCGATTCGGTCTTTTTCGGTGGGTTTTTGCCGTCGAAAATGAGTGAGCGAATCAGGCGGCTTGAAGAGGTCAAGACGATTCCCGCGACGCTCGTTTTTTATGAAACGCCGCATCGTTTGGGCAAATCTTTGTTGGATTGTTTTGAAGTTTTAGGAAATCGAAAAGCGGCAATCGCCCGCGAACTTACCAAACTTCACGAAGAAACAATTTGCGGAAACTTGCAGGACTTAGCCGAAAAGTTTTCTATCAACCAAACCAAAGGCGAGATTGTCTTAGTCATCGAACGCGAAAACATCTCAAATCTCAAATCTCAAATCTCAGATAAAAAAACAATTTCCGAACGCATCGCCGAACTTGAAAAAGAAGGATTTGACAACAAAAATGCGCTCAAAAAAGCCGCTAAGGAATTCGGTCTGAGCAAATCCGAAGCGTATCGCCAAATCAAAGTAAAAAGGCAAAAGTAAAAAGGCAAAAATTTGAAACCCTTTTATCTTTTACCTTTTACCTTTTACCTTTTTATCTTGCCATTAATTCGGGCGGAAGTTGTTTATCAACCGCCGGACGCACTTTTAAGTTGGAAACTTCCCACAAAGTCAGAAAAATTGTCCGCGTGATTTTTTCCATCTTCACGTAATCAATCTTCTGCGGTTCGTCGCCCACGCCGTGATAATCTTCGTGAACGCCGTCAAACCAGAAGACGATCGGAATACCGTTGACCGCATAATTGTAATGATCGGAACGGAAAAAGAAACGATTCGTGTCTTTCGGATCGTCGTAACGAAGGTCATAATTTAATTTCAAATAAGCGTCATTCGTTCCCTTGGTAATCGCGCCGAGCGTCGAACTCATCATCTGCGAGCCGATCACGTAAACCGCGTTTTCACCCGAAAGGTCTTTGTTTCGTGGATTTGTGTCGTCGGTTTTGCGGCTTCGACCGATCATATCAATATTGAGTTGCGTAACGACTTTTTTAACGTCAACGGTCGGGAATTTATTGAAATATTCGCTGCCCCACAAACCTTTTTCCTCGCCGCAATGCCAGACGAAAAGCGTTGATCGTTTCGGGCGTTTCTTTGCTTTTGCAAGGGACTCGGCAATTGACAGAACGGCAACTGTTCCAGAACCGTCATCGTCCGCGCCGTTAAAGATTTTATCGTCGCCGCGGGCATTCGGATTTGTGCCGACGTGGTCGTAATGCGCACCGATCGCAACGTATTCGTTCTTCAAAACCGCATCGCTGCCTTCCCAAACTGCAACAATATTTTGCGTCGCCGATTTTTCCGTGTTGGTTACGACCGAGATTGCCGCGGTATTGCCGGTGGTGAAATTAAAAACCGGCATCGGGGCAGATGAGCCGAAAACTTCAGTTATTTTATTCAAATCGCTCGATTCATTTTTGAGCAGATTTTCCGCCGTTTTTCTTGAAATATAGATCGTTGGAAACGGTTCGCCCGATTTTTCCTGCAATTTGTCCACGACGAAATTACCGCGTTCGCGTTGACGGCGCAATGCTTCCCAATTTTTCTCGGTGGTCGGCGTCGCAACCACAATCAAACCGACCGCGCCTTTTTGTTTGGCGTAAGTCGTCGGGTCTGCCCACGCTTCGCCTTGTTTTCCGCTCGCAAAAAGCTCCTGAAAAGTCGCCCCACGCGGGAAATTGTCGGTGTAAATAACGACCACCTTTCCGCGCACGTCAACATCTTTGAGCGGTTCAATATTTTTCGATTTAATCAGCCAGCCGTTGCCGCCAAAAACCAGTGGAGCATTTGAGATCGCTCCGGCATTCGCATTGGCAATAAAATCCATTCCGTAGATGAGATTTTGCCCGTTGAGCGTGGCAAGACTGCTTGCCGGATTAACAACGTCGCGATGTAAATCTATTTTTTGATAAAAGCTTCCGTTATCGCCCGCCGGTTTAAAACCCCAGCGCGATAACAGAGTGCCGATAAATTTCGCCGTCAAATCGAGTCCGTTCGAAGGCGTGTCGCGTCCGCCCATTTCGTCCGACGCAACATAATATAAATAATCCTTGAGCTGCGCCGCTGTGATCGCGTTCGCCATTTTACGCTCTTTAGAATCTATCTTGACCGTCGTTTGCGCTACCGCAAACGACGGCAAAAGAAATGTAAAAACCAAAAACAAACCTAATAAATTTTTTCTCATTTTTCTCCAATAGATATGCCGCAAGAAACGCTAAACGCACAAAAATCCTGTAATTTGAAATCTCAAATTTGAAATTACCCAAAAATAAGTTTTTCTCTGCGTTCACCGCGCTCTCTGCGGTGAAAAGTTCTTGATTATTACGCGAGTCAGGAAAGTTTTGTTTCGCCGCGAACGGCAACGACGCAGATTTTATGTTCGTTGGCAAGTTTGAGCATTTCCTGCTTTTCAAACATCAGAGTTTTATCCGGTGTCAAACAAAGACAGGTTGCACCTGCTTCAATCATTGTTTGAATGGTCGGAACACCAACGACCGGCACATCGAAACGCATATCCTGATTTGGTTTGGCGACTTTGACGACCGTTAATTTCCCTTTTGCAAGTTCTCCGGCGCGTTTAATTGTTGCGTCCGTGCCTTCCATCGCTTCAATCGCGACGCACGCTTTGGCGCGGACGACGATTGTTTGCCCCAAATCGAGCCGCGCAATTTCGTTAGCGATTCGCAAGCCGTATTCGATGTTTCCAGTTTCAATATCATTCGGCTTGCGCTTTGATAAAACGCCTTCCTGCGCGAGTTGGTCTTGAATAAAATAAGTCGAATCAATCAGTTCGATGCCGTCTTTGCCGAGTTCGTCGGCAATTCCGCCGATCAGCGAATCGGTATTGCGGCGCGGCAGATTGTAAAGCATTTTCGCCATTCGCCAATCGGGAAACGCGCCCGAAAATATCTGGACGTGTTTGACCTGTCCCGCCATAATCGCTTTTTCGACACCTTCTTTCTTAAAAAACGAGATCATCTTGCCAAGTTGTCCGATGCCGACCCACAAAACCTTTTCCGCAACTTCTTCGATACGTTTATCAGTTTCCTCACGAATAGCGACAACCGCGAGCGACGCGCCCGCTTTGCGCGCACCTTCGACGACAAGAAAAGGAAATTTACCGTTTCCGGCGATCAAACCGAATTTCATAATCTTTTGAGCAAAGAAGAGATTTTAACATCGTTCGCACAAATTTGTATTATCGGGCAAAGTGTTCTGTAAGATTAGATAATCGGCCGAATAGGTTTTGCAAAAAGGTGAAAACTTTACTCCAAACCTCAATCGCAAATCTGCAATCCCAAATCCCAAATCGAATCACTCCCATTCGATCGTGCTTGGCGGTTTTGATGAAATGTCGTAAACGACGCGGTTGATGCCGCGAATTTCCGACGTAATTCTTGACGAAACGGCTTGCAGGAAATCAAATGGCAGACACCGTTCAGGTAAATCTGTTGCTATCATTATTTTTAAAAAAAGACGCGGATAATAAAGAAAAGCGAAACTGAGATGTTTCGCCTTTCTTTATCCCGCTATTAAATCCCGCTATTAACTGACGCCGGTTACGGCAATCATTTCAGTGCCCCATTTCTTTACCCACGAGTATGGCAAATAAGCATAACCCTGGTCGCCAAAAGCACAACCCCAGGAGTTTTTGACGATAAAATAGCCGCCGCCGTCGCCGGGCGGAATGTCTTTCGGCAGGTCTTTATTATCAATAAACCCCGTCATTAAAATGCAGTGTCCGCCGTCACCTTTTTCTTTTTCATCAAATTTAACAAAACCGCCGTTGGAGCTTGAACCGCCAAAACTTTTCGGCACCGTAAAACAAAAAACGACCGGTGTTCTACTGGAAAGAAAGGCTTTGGCTTGGTCAACACCGAATTGCGGGTCGAGAATCGGAGCATAAAACGGAACGGCACTTGTTACGCGAAAGCCCGAAGTTCCTGAAATATTTGTTTCATAAACGCAAACTTCTACTTCTTCGACCGTTTCGATAGTTTCCCTGACTTGATTGCAAGCCCATTCGCCTAAGAATCCTCCGATCACCGGAATGCCTTCAACCCAGTTGCAAACATTTTTGACGACCTCTTTGACGACTTTTGTTTCCACTCGATAACAGCGTTTGCGGGCCTGGTGATTGGTGTTTGAACAATTCACGTTGCTGTAATTTTCACATGAGCGCCGGTAACGCCGTTCCCGGTCGCACCTCTCATCCGTATCGTCCAGTGAACCATTTCCATTCGTATCGGTTGTCGAGATACAGCGTTTCCGAGATTTGTTATAATCCCAATCTCTTTCAAACGGGTATTTGTAGCCGCCGACCATCTGCGAAATTACGCTCCACGCGGGATCGTAGCCGTCGTCATAAAAATCAAGCGGAAACGGAAACCATTCAAGTTTTTGTTTTTTGTAAAGGTCTTGCTCGGAAAGATTAACAAAGCGTCCGTATTTTACGGCAATTGCCGATTCAACTGCTGCCGACATTCCAAACGCCGTACAGGTTCCGCGATTCCCCTGGCTACGAACACAAGTGTTGAAATCTTTCAAAGCCCAAGAAACTTTTGCCCGCAAACCGTTTGGATTCAGTGCGCCGCACGGTTCACCCGAATCGCCGTTGTTGCCTGAGCCTTCCTCCTCTTTGCAACTTTTTGGAACAGTTCCGCCGAATTTAGGTTTAAAGTAATCTAACCATAACTGCGCGATTTGGGCGATGGCTTGATTAATCTGAGCGTTTGAAAAACCGGCAACTTCCGACGGACTCCGAAGCGTTTTGAATTTGTCCGCTCCCGCCGGCGGAATATCTTTTAACTGCTCCTGAAATTTTTTGTAAAGATATTCGTAGTTTTGTGCCTGATTTTGATTGTTTTCCAGATAACTCCGCACCAAAAGCAAATCACGAATCATCGCTTCTTTGTTCAAAAGTGCGTAGGTTTGTCCGGGGTTGACGGTTATTGCAGGATTTGGCACGTTTTTGCCTTTGAGCAAAAGTTGGACTAAATCGGGGCGTTTGGCATAAACTTTGGCAAAATCCTCGCGATTTTTTGCCTGAACCTTAAGATTTTGGTCGAGCGAATCGGCAATAGATTTATCCGTGACAACGCGGACTTGGCTTGTCGAAACAAGCTTTTCTAAATCTGCTTTGTTCAGTTTCGGAAGTTTTTTGAACTCGGCTTCATCTTCAGGACTGACACGGCGAATTTCCACAATCCGCGAGTCTTTCGTTTGACCTTCCGGAAAAAACATCATCTCGGAGGCAAAATCCTCCGCAGATTGACTTTGAATAAAAGACAGGTCTTGTCCAAATACTTGAAGTGGAATGACAAATTCCACACAAAACAAGCCAATCAAACAAAAAGCAACAAATTGTGTAATAACTCTTTTTGGGCGCATATTTAACTCCTTTTTACGAAATTTAGGAAATGATAGCTTTTGCCCAATTATTGTTTAAATAAATATCTTTGTTTATAACATAAAAGCACTTGAATGACAAAGATTTCACTCCCACTCGATCGTGCTCGGCGGTTTTGATGAAATGTCATAGACGACGCGGTTGATGCCGCGAATTTCCGACGTAATTCTTGATGAAACAGCTTGCAGAAAATCAAACGGCAGACGCGCCCAATCGGCGGTCATCCCGTCGGTTGAAGTGACGGCACGAAGCGCGATCGCGCGTTCGTAAGTGCGGAAATCGCCCATCACGCCGACTGATTGAATCGGCAGCAGAACAGCAAATGCTTGCCAAACGTCGTTGTAAATCCCGAAATTATGGAGTTCTTCGATAAAGATCTTGTCGGCACGTTGCAGTAATTCAACCTTTTCGGGCGTGATGTCGCCCAAGATCCGCACGCCGAGTCCCGGACCGGGAAACGGGTGACGTTCTAAAATCTCATTCGGAATTCCCAAATCTTTACCGATCAGACGCACTTCGTCTTTAAATAATTCTCTAAGCGGTTCGATCAATTTCAGATTCATCTTTTCGGGCAATCCGCCGACATTGTGATGCGATTTGATCGTCACGCTCGCGCCGCGCAAGCAAACCGATTCGATCACGTCCGGATAAAGCGTTCCCTGCACGAGCCATTTTACATCGCCGATCTTGTGCGCTTCGGCGTCGAAAATATCTATAAATTTCGCACCGATTGCTTTGCGTTTGAGTTCGGGGTCAACAATATCTTTGAGAACCGCGTAAAATGACGCGGAAGCATCCACGCCAATAACGTTCAAATGCAATTCTTTTTCGTAAAGCGCGAGCGTCGTTTCAAATTCATCGGCGCGAAGCAAACCATTATTGACAAAGATACAGGTTTGCCGCATCCCGATCGCTTCGTGCATCAACACGGCGGCGACCGTTGAATCTACGCCGCCCGAAAGTCCGCAGACGACATTATCGGTGTCGCCGACAATTGCACGAATTTTTTCAATCTCTTCCGTAATAAACTGCGCGGATGTCCAATCGCCTTTGCACGAACAAATATTGAAAAGAAAATTGCGAAGAACTTCCCGTCCGAGCAGCGTGTGCGAAACTTCCGGGTGAAACTGGACGGCGTAAATTTGCTTTTCTTTATTCTCGATCGCGGTGATCATTTCGCCCGTGGTCGCGGTTTGATGAAAGCCTTCGGGAAGTGCGGTAACGTGGTCGCCGTGGCTCATCCAAACGTCCAGATCAAAGGGCAAGCCTTGAAAAAGCTCGGTTTCACCACTCAGAACTTTGAGTTTTGCGTGTCCGTATTCGCGCTGTTCGGAAGGTTCCGCCGTACCGCCGAAATCTCTGGCGATCAGATTCATCCCGTAACAAATGCCGAAAACCGGCGCGTCTATCGAAGTATAAAATTGCGCGGAAACCTTCGGCGCGCCCGGTTCATAAACGCTCGAAGGCCCGCCCGAAAGAATGACACCTTTCGGTTTGCGCTCTAAAATCTTTTCTAAGCTGTAATAAAAAGGAACGATCTCGCAGTAAACGCCGAGTTCACGCACGCGCCGTGCGATCAGTTGCGTATATTGCGAGCCGAAATCGAGGATTAAAATAAGTTCGTGGTTTGCAGTCAAGACAATTCTCCAAAAAAAATTATGCTTTTATTCTCAAATCTAAAGAACAAATTAGCAAGTTCGCTTGACAAGATAAAGCAAAATCCATAATCTAAAAATTCGTCTTCGGACGATATTCCGCAGTAGCTCAATGGCAGAGCATTCGGCTGTTAACCGAAGGGTTGTAAGTTCGAGTCTTACCTGCGGAGATAATTTTACGAAAAAGCGTGAGCGTTAAAAAACTCGCGCTTTTTTGTTTTTGCGGATTTCGGCTATACTTTCAACAAATATGACCGAAATGCCCATAAATATTGTCGAATTTCGCAATGTCGGTTTTCAGATCGGCGGTGCGAAGATTCTCGATGATTTGAACTTTGCGGTCGCAAAAGGCGAGATTCTCGTGCTTTTGGGCGAATCGGGTTGCGGGAAAACGACGACTTTGAAATTGATCAATCGCCTGTATGAGCCGACTTCGGGCGCGGTGTTGGTCGAGGGCTGTGCGACAACCGGTTGGAATGCGATAAATTTGCGGCGGCGGATCGGGTATGTTTTGCAGGAAGCCGGACTTTTTCCGCATTTTACGGTCGCCGAAAATGTCGCGCTCGTGCCGCGTCTTGAAAATTGGGACGAAACGAAACTGCAAGCAAGAATTAGCGAAATGCTCGAACTCGTCGGTTTGAATCCGCAGAAGTTTGCCGCGCGTTTTCCGCACGAACTTTCGGGCGGTCAACGCCAAAGAGTCGGCGTCGCGCGGGCGCTCGCGGCTGATCCCGATCTGCTTCTTCTGGACGAGCCTTTCGGCGCGCTCGATGCGCTAACACGCGTCAGTTTGCAGAAAGAGTTTGCGCGGGTTGTTAAGGATTTGGGTAAAACCGCCGTTTTCGTCACGCACGATCTGCACGAAGCATTTATCTTGGGCACACGGATTTGTTTGATGGATAAAGGCAAGATCACATTACTCGAAACGCCCGAAAATTTTACGAAATCCGATTTGCCGCTGGTAAGGAATTATCTGGAAACAATTTCAAATGCCAAAGATTGATGGAACGCGGATGAACACAGATTTATTGGATGCGCGCGGATAAAACCAGAAATATAGAATCGGCGGAAATCCGCAAAATCCGCAAAATCCGCGTCCTATTTCCCAAGACGTAATCATGAGTTTTCTTGAGTTTATAAAACAAAACTGGGCGGAATTGTTAGCTTTAACACGCGAACACCTTCTGCTCGTGTTTGTTTCGACCGCGTTCGCTGTTTTGATCGGCGTGCCGCTCGGCGTTTTGCTGACGCGAAAGAAATCGCTTCAAACTTGGGTTTTGGGAATCGCGAATATCTTGCAAACCGTTCCGAGTCTGGCACTGTTCGGTTTGTTGATTCCATTGCCTTTGATCGGCGGAATCGGCGCGAAAACTGCCGCCATCGCGCTGACACTTTATTCATTTTTGCCGATCATCCGCAATACTGTGACGGGCATTGCGGGCGTTGATGCGCGGACGCGTGAAGCGGCGGTCGCGATGGGAATGACTGATTGGCAGATATTAAAAATGGTCGAACTTCCATTGGCAGCACCCGTCATCTTGACGGGAATCCGCGTTGCGGTCGTCATCGCGGTCGGCGTCGCAACGGTCGCGGCGGCGGTCGGCGCGGGCGGGCTTGGCACATATATTTTCAGAGGTTTGCGGCAAAACGATAATAACTTACTACTGGCGGGCGCGGTTTCTTCGGCGATTCTTGCACTTTTCTGCGATTTCGCGCTCGGGCAAATTGAAAAGTCGTTCGATTATAAGAAACGCGCTTTGTCGGCACGAAGAAAATTTGTCGCAATTGCGGCAGTCGCGGTCGTCGCTGTTTTGCTCGGTTTGAGTTTTATTTCAGATTTCAAATCTCAGATCTCAAATTCTTCAAACACGAACCAAACGATTCGCGTCGGTTCAAAAGACTTTACCGAATCAATAATCTTGGCGGAAATCTTGGCGCAGATGCTCGAAAAACGCGGAATTACGGTTCAGCGGCAATTCGAACTTGGCGGCAATCTCGCGCACGATGCGCTTCTATCGAACAACTTGGACGTTTATCCCGAATACACCGGCACGGCTTACACGGCGATTCTCAAGCAGAAACCGATCACCGACACGCAGCGGGTTTACGACGAAACAAAGCAATCATACACCGATAAATTTGATTTAACGTTGAGTCCGCCGCTCGGGTTTTCAAACGACTTTGCGATTCTGATTCGCGGTGAAATCGCGCGAAAGAATGATCTCAAAACGATTTCCGATGCCGTTCCGTTATCAAAAAACTGGCAAGCCGGATTCGGTCAGGATTTTATGTCGCGCGCCGACGGTTACGCCGGATTTTCCAAGACTTACAACTTTAATTTCACGAAACAGCTACGCGAAATGGATTTGTCTTTAACGTATCGCGCTCTGCAAGCGGGCGAACTCGACATCATCGCCGGAAATTCGACCGACGGTTTGATCGCCGCACTTGATTTGTTTCAACTCTCGGACGACAAAAAATATTTCCCGCCTTATCAAGCCGTCTTTATTGCACGAAACGACAAAGCGGAAATTCTGCGCGAAACGTTTGAGAAATTATCGAATGCGATCTCGACCGACGAAATGCGGCGGCTCAACTTCGCGGTCGACGGCGAAAAGCTCGCGCCAAAACAAGCGGCGGCGAATTGGCTGAAAGCGAAAGGGTTTTAGAAAAAGCGTATGTTTTGATTTCGAGTTGTTGTATGATTGATTTTGTTTCAAAAGCGACCCATTTCGAGACGATTTTGAGGGAAAGATAAAAGATGAAAGAAATTATTTTGAAATTAGCGGTCGCTGTTGCCGCCTTTCTCATTGGAATTGCCGGAACGACTTTTTGGTTTTTTGATGCGTTTTCATCTGCCGCAACGTCCGGTACACAAACGGTTATCAATGTCATGCCTTTGGATTCTACGCCGTCGGTGGAGACACCCGCCAATCAAAACACAAAAAGCGCAAAGACGATAAAACGGGCGGACAAACAAAAAATTGATGAATTAATATCTTCGCTCGGTCGCGACATCGGAGAAAACAGCCAAAAGTCCTCGGATTCGCTCATCAAGTTCGTTGGAAATAATCCCGACCGCCGCTCGTATGCTGTCGATCAATTAATGGCGGAAACAACGCGTATTTGCGGCACAAACGAGAGATTTATTCACTCAGATTTTGACAAGTTGCGATCCATGTCTAATGCTTTAGCGGATCTTGAAGCTATTGAAGCGTTGGATCTACTCATTGACTGCTCGAATCGCAGAAGTCCGGTCGGCGGACTTTCTCCGTCTAATTACCCCACCATCTCTGCGATTGTCAAATACAAAGAAAAAGCGTTCCCGGCGCTAATAAAAAAGATGTGGGCGAAGGAAACCGACCGCGAAGTTAAAGATAGAATCCCCAGTATTTGGTCAATAATTACACAAAAACGATTTTCGTTTTAGCTATCTCAAAATGCCCGTTTATGAATCAGTTGAGACGCGGGCACGAAAAATCATGAGAAGATCATCTGTTTTGATAATTCAATTTTTACTTCTTCTGTTACTTTCAATTTTATCGTCTGAGGCTCAAACCGCACAATTTGAAACTTGGCAAGGTAAATTGATAGTCGGAAAACAAGATTCGGCAATCATTTATTATGGTTCAGAATCTGGTGACAGGGCGGCATTTTGTTTTACGAACAAATCGGCGGTCGGACGCGCGGTGCTTTCCAAATGTAGGAATGGAAAACAATGTAAATTCAGCGGGAAAGTGTTGGGCGAAGGAAGTTCATGCAACACCGCGTACAGATTTATGTCTCGCTTTAAGCTTGGAGGCTTTTCTTACACAGGTAAAATTGTTTCACTCAAATCAGTCAGAAGAATTAACAAAAAATAACGAGGAGCAGAACTGTTCGGCACGATGATTGCTTACTTTGAAAATAAGCAGAAAATAAGAAATATTTGTCATTGTAACGAACGAATTTGACGAAATTTTTCAAAATTAATTTGAAACAATTTCTCAACCGAGATTTTTTAGTGTGTTTCGTGTGTTTCGTGGTCAAATATTCTTAAAATAAATGCAAAATTTCAAGATAGCAAAAACTGTGCCGAACAGTTCTGAACGAGGAGACAAAACCGTCTCGAAAACGCCCTTTTTCGAGACAAATAAAATTGTCAAAACTCAACCTCGTAAATCCTTTATTGCGCTTTCAATTAAAAGGACATTTGTCGCAAAAGCCGTCTCGTTTTCAAAATCTCAAAAACGGATGACTTTTGACTGATGTTACGCCGATGTGCGGTTGTGCCGCACATCGGCGGGCAGAGCCCGAAAAATCTATCTTGCGTAACATCAGTTTTATGATAAATTTTGAAAGATGAAAAACTCGCTCACAATGGTTATTTTTCAGCAAGACAAATCATCGGCTTGGTCAGCTAAAATTTTATTGAACGGAAAGTTGAAACAGGCGTATAATTAAACGTCTTTAAAATTAATCGGTCAAAAAATTAACTCTATGGAAAACAAAGAAAAGAAAACGAACGAAGAGGAACAAAACGAAAATGCCGGAAAATTATCGGGAATCGGTGCGGGCGTCATTACCGGCGCGGCAATCGGAACTTCGATTATGCCGATCGTCGGCACGTTTGCGGGTGCGCTGGTCGGAGGCGTCGTCGGCAGCGAAGTCGGCAAAAAGGTCGGCGGCTCGCTTTTGAATAAATTCAGCGGCAAAGATAAAGCGCAAGCTGAATCAGCCCCAAAGGCGGACGTTTCCGCAGAACTCCAAAAGCTCGCCAAACTCCATAAAGACGGCGTTTTGGACGATGAAGAATTCAAAGCTGCGAAAGCTCAGTTGCTGAATCTTTAATCCTTTATCGAAATCTTCAAAGAGTTTGCGGATTTGTTTTCGCAAACTCTTTGCTGTTTTAAAGGTCAGTTCAAAGATTCGGTATTCAACAGTTTGAAAGATAAATCATCAATGCGATGTTAGACCAAATTGCCTTAAAAATGAGGTTCAACATTACTTTCAATCTCAGCTAACAGCTCTTGGCTAACGGCTTTCGGCTGATTTTATGAAGCTCTTTTTATTTTGCAAATTGGTATTGGTCGCGATGTTAAAGACTATTATTCGGAATATTGATATATATTATTTGCAATATTGGTCTTTAACATTGCAATGTTAAAGACCAATATTTGATTGGAAAAGATGAATGAGCGCGGCGTTGACCGGCAACGATCCGGCATTGATCTTTAAGGGTTCGGTGATTTAATTCCAAACATTAATTGCACTTATCATTAAATTAGTGCATCATAGTGTTTGACAATTTTACGTACTCTCTTTCATCAACGGTGGCTCGTCCCTTTTGGAAAGAATTCTTAGCGGTGGCGTTTTGGATAGTTCGAGAGTAGGTTCGTACTAAGTTAGAAGCAGCTCTTTAATTTTGAGCTATCAAACGCAACACTTCATTTGCAACCGTTTCACTGAAGCACACTTCGCTTTGACACTTCTATTAACTTCTGAAAAACGCAAGAAGTTTAGGCATTCGTTTGTCGGCGGAAAGGTCTGTCCGGCGCGCTTGTTTTGTGTTTCACATTGAAATTTTGCGGTTTTCGGTTAAGAAAACAAAAAGGATATTAATTTTAGATGAGTTTTAAAGATTTGAACTTGCATCCGATGCTTTTAAGCAGATGCGAGTCACTCGGCTTTACTACGCCGACACCAATTCAAGAACAAGCAATTCCGCTTGTTCTGCAAGGCAAAGACCTGATCGCCTGTGCGGAAACAGGAACCGGCAAAACCGCCGCGTTTTTGCTTCCGATTTTACAAAAAATGATTGAAAACAAGCCGAAAGGAACGGCTGTTTTGGTTCTCGCGCCGACGCGTGAACTCGCTAATCAAACCGAACAAGCGTGCCGTGATCTGGCACCGAAAAATATTCGCTGCGCGATCCTGATCGGCGGCGCAGGTTATCGCAGTCAAGAAAACGCGCTGCGGCGCGGTGCCGACATTATTGTCGCCACCCCGGGACGCCTCGTTGATTTTATGGAACAAGGGCTTATCAATTTTTCGAAATTGCATACGCTCGTCCTCGACGAAGCCGATCGAATGCTCGATATGGGTTTTCTGCCCGCCATCAAACGCATCTTAAAAACGTTGCCGGCGAAGCGCCAAACGCTTTTCTTTTCGGCAACAATGTCGTCCGACATCGAAAAGATCGCGTATTCAATGATGCTTGAACCCGAATTTATCGAGGTTAACAAACGCGGAACAGTGACCGATTTGGTTCAGCAGTCGGTTTATCCGGTTGCCGCAGCGTCAAAGACAGTTCTTTTGCTCGATTTATTGGAGCGTGAAAAATTTGAACGCGTGCTTGTATTCACGCGTACCAAACGCGGTGCCGACAAGCTCTCGCATCTGCTTGAAGCACGTTCGCACAAATCGAATCGGATTCACGGCGACCGTTCGCAGTCGCAGCGCGAAGCCGCTTTGAGAAGTTTCAAATCAGGAAAAACGCGTGTTTTGGTCGCAACTGATGTCGCGGCACGCGGGATCGATATTGATTCTGTGTCACATGTGATAAACTATGACATACCCGAGGTGCCGGAAGATTATGTGCATCGCATCGGTCGCACGGGACGCGCCGGCAATAAAGGCCGTGCGATAACATTGGTGACGGCAGGTGAAGAACACACGATGCGGGCGATTGAACGACTGACAGGTCAAGTGGTCGAGCGCATTTTGTTACCGGATTTCGGAGGTGTTCTGCCCTCGGCTGCCAAGCCTTCCACGAATAAATTTTCAGCGGTTAGCAAAAAGAGTTTTCGCTCGTTTCGTCCGCGTCGGGGTAGATAAAGAAAGGTTAGCAACTGAAAGCGAATATCTGAACATTTCTGCACATCACTGAACATTTTGGCAACTTTAAGACTTCAAGGTGAGTGTTTGCCGAAGAGTATTCGACTATGCTATCATAACCTTATCTCAAAAGTTTTGGCAGTTATTTCCAAAAACCACAGAAATTACTGCTAAAATTGAGATAAAATCGTACCGTGAGCTACACGGGAAAAGCCTTTGGAGTGTCAAACAAACCAAAAGTTTTCAATAACGAGCGGGACACGATGAATGAGGAAGCAAACAGCAAAACTGGCAATGTTCAGATTTGTGTAGGTTTTGCGTAGCGGAAAATATATTTATGAAAAAAGAAGTATTTCAAGTTGGGCAAAGCCTGAAAATGTTTTGTTCGGCTTGCGAAGCAGAACAAAATCATTCAGTTGAAACCGTGTCCAAGCAGGGACAAATTACGAAAGCCGCGTGTCAGGTGTGTGAAACTTCCAGCACATTCAGCCGCGGCGTGAAAACATCCGTGGCGATGGGCAAAACAAAAACCGCCTCGCCATACGACCGAACGCGTAAATACCGCAAAGGTCAGGCAATGATGCACTCGGTTTTCGGTCAGGGCGAAGTAACAGATGTTATCGAACCGCAGAAAATTGATGTCTTATTCGGCGACCGCACACGTCGTTTGATTCACGCTCAAAACTAACTGTAAATTAAATTTATTAAAACAAAAAGGCGACTCAAATTTCTTTGAATCGCCTTTTTACTTTTTTACTTTTGCCTTTTGCCTTTTTATCTTCTACCGCCGTCTGATCAATAATCCCAAAACCAATCCGACCGCCGCCGAGATCAGAATCGTTTGTCCCGGTTTTTGACGCGCAAATTCTTTGGCGTCTTCGACCAATTCTTTCGGGTCTTTGCTTGAAATTTCCTTGAACTTTTCACCGGCTTGCACGAATTTTTCGTTCGCATAATCTTTGGCTTTGACCGCCGCATCCTGAAATTTTTGTTGATATTCTTGCGCTTGCATTTTCCAATCTCCTAAATACTCGTCGTCCGTCGAACTGTTTAAATCCTCGATGGGAGCAACCGGAACAAGACTCTGTTCCAATTCTCTTTCCGCTTTTATGACTTCCGCTTCAAATTCTGACATATTTTTATTTCTCCTTCCGTTTCCAAAATTAACCAAGTTAAACTCGATGGTTCCGGCTTTTGATGCCGCTCGGTTACAAAAAGTTGATACGTTTCTTTTTGAATTTAAGTTCTCGTTGATTTTTTGTAATCGGTCAGTAAAAAGTTTTGGCGAATGGGCGCGAGACACCCGCAGATTGCCTGAACGCATGGCGCGAAAATGACGTTTGTAAGAAAAGCGCGGTCGAATTTAACAAGGCTTTTTCGCGTTGAAGCAACGCTCATGGCAAGCAAGGATGCCTTGCGCTCCAGTCTTTAAGTTTTTGTTTACTGTGAAAATAACTTATCACTGAGGCATTACGATTTTTTCTCAAACGACTTGACAGACGGTTTTTAGATTTGCGAAACTAAGAAGGTTAGTAAGCACTTACTTATTAAGAAAGGGAGCGAAGATTGGATAAAGTTTTTGAACAGGCAACAACCCGAATGGCTGGCGATGAAAGGCGCGAACAGCTTTGCACGATAGCCATGCGCCTTTTTTCGGAACGCGGTTTTCGAGGCACGACAACAAAAGAAATTGCCAATGCGGCGGGCGTTTCGGAAGCGGTGATCTTTAAGCATTTCTCCAACAAAGACGAGCTTTATGCTTCGATTCTCGATCACAAAGCGTGTAGTCATCCATTTGATAATCCGTTTGCGGAAATTGCCGATAAGATCGAACAAAAAGACGATTTCGGTGTATTTTACAGCATGGCTTTGAACGCCTTGAATCATCACAAAGAGGATGCCGATTTTTTGCGTTTGATGCTTCATTCCGCGCTTGAAGGACACGATTTGGCGCGAATGTTTTTTGAAAATTTTATCACACGCATTTACGATTTTTTAGGCAGTTATATTCGTCAGCGGCAAGAAGACGGCGCATTTCGTGAAGTTGAGCCGCGAATTGTCGTTCGCACGTTTATCGGAATGTTTGTTCACCATTCGCTCAACAATATTCTGTGGGACAAGGAACAAAAGCTATTAAAAATTTCCAATGAAGATGCGGCACGCGAATTTGCGACGATCTTGCTTCAGGGAATTAAAAAGTAAAAAGGCAAAAGTAAAAAGTAAAAAGTAAAAACCGATTTATGAAGATATTCAAGTTTATAATCTTTGCCAATACAGCAATCATATTTTCGATATTTTTGGCTTCGTGCAGCGGTTCGAGTGCGAAAACAAATTCAAACGCCGCCGCCGAAACAAAACCGACGAATGTCGAGATCACCACGGCGCAAGCAGTTATGCAGCAAATTCCGACTTACTTTGAAGCGACGGGAAATCTGGCAAGCGACGCTCAAACAGATGTTGCGCCGACAGTTGCCGGAAAAGTCATCGAAGTAAATTTCGACATCGGAAGCTACGTCGAAAAAGGCAGTGTGCTGATCCGGCTCGACCCGCGCGACGCGCAAATTCGGCTTGAACAGGCACAGGCGCAAGTTGAACAACAGCGCAAAGCCGTCCAACAAGCAGAAGCAGGTGTCGAACAAGCGATTGCCAATCTGCGGCAGGCGCAGGTTCGTTTGGGAATCAGCGACGGCGAAACGTTCAATATCGAATCATTTTCGCAAGTAAAATCGGTCAAAGCGCAATTGGAATTAGCCGAAAAGGAATTGACGCGAACGACGCGGCTGCTCGAAACGGGCGATGTTTCACGCGCTCAATATGACCAGCGAAAATCACAGCGCGATGCGCTTCTCGGACAGCTTGACGAAGCGCGTTCAAACGCGGCGGTCGCCGTCAGGGCGATTGACACGGCACGCGCCGCCGTCAATACGGCGCGAACCGTCGCCGGACAAGCACGAGCGGCGGTTGCAACTGCTCAAACACAGGTTGACCAGGCGCAAAAATCTCTCGGCGATACGACGGTTTATGCACCGATCAGCGGTTATATTTCCGAAAGAAATTCTGATCTGGGCGAATTTATTTCGCCGAACGTCCCGAATTCAAAAGTTGCGACGATTGTCCGCACGGCAGTTTTACGTTTGAAGATTGACGTTCCCGAACAATCCGTCGGTAAGATCTCGATCGGGCAAGGAATTTCAGCACAGGTCGCCGCCTATCCCGACCGCAATTTTGCCGGCACGATTGTGCGGCTCGCACCGAGTTTGAATACGACTTCGCGGACACTGACGGTTGAAGCAGAAATCGAAAACATCGGCGGATTGCTCAAACCGGGGCAGTTTGCGACCGTCAGGATCACGCAATCAAAACCGGAATCGGCGGTCATGGTTCCGACCTCGGCCGTCAGAACGGAAGGCGAGATCAACAAAATTTTCGTCGTCAAAGACGGCGTCGCAAACGAACGGCTTGTCCAACTCGGTTTTCTCGAAAACGATATGATCGAGGTCAAACAAGGCATTCAGGAAAATGAAACGATTGCGACAAGCAATTTGGACAAGTTGGGCGACGGCGTGATTGTTCGTCAATAACTAATTAGTGGAGAGTAGAGAGTGGAGAGTGGAGAGTAAAACTCCGCGTTTCTCCACTCTCCACTCTCCACTCTCTACTAAAAAATTATGCAATGGTTAGCAGAAGTTTGTGTGAAACGTCCGGTCTTTGCGACGATGTTGGTTTTGTCGCTGGTGACGGTCGGAGCATTTTCGTTTTTTAGTTTAGGCGTTGATCTGTTTCCGAAAATTGATTTTCCGACGATCACGATCACGGTTGTCAATCCGGGCGCGTCGCCGCAGGAAATCGAAACTGATGTCACGGAAAAGATCGAGGAAGCCGTCAATACGATCAGCGGCATTGACGAATTGCGTTCAAGTTCGGTTGAAGGGATTTCGCAGGTTTTCGTCCAGTTTGTTCTCGAAAAAGATGTCAACGTCGCCGCGCAGGAAGTCGAAAACCGCGTCCAAACCGTTATTCCGCGTCTTCCCGATACTGCCGACCAGCCAACGGTCCAGAAGCTCGACACGGACGCCGCGCCGATTTTGCGAATCGTCGTTTCCGCGCCGACGAATCTACGCGATGTGACGGAAGTCGCCAAAACCAAGATCAAGGAACGGATCGAATCGGTCAGCGGTGTCGGTCAGATCTCGATCATCGGCGGACGCGAACGGCAGATAAACGTTTGGGTTGATCCCGACAAAATGCGTTCATACAACGTCACGCCGGCTGAGATCACGACGGCTCTGCGTCTGCAAAACATCGAATTTCCAAGCGGAAGATTGGACGAAGGACAGAAAGAAACCAGCGTCCGAACATTGGGCAAAATCAAAAAGCCCGGGGAGTTTGCCGACATTATCGTTGCGACACGCGGAAATTATCAGGTCAGAGTCAAGGATCTCGGCTATGTCGAAGACGGCGCGGAAGAAATTCGTTCGCAGGCTCTGCTCAACGGTCAACCGGCCGTCACGCTGATCGTTTCAAAACAATCCGGACAAAATACAGTCGCCGCCGCGCATGCCGTCAAAGAACGTCTGAATGAGATCATACCGACTTTGCCGAAAGATTACCGCGTCCAGATCATCGGCGACAACTCGATCTTTATTGAAAATTCGCTTCATACGATCGAGGAACATCTGATTGTCGGCGGAATTCTGGCAGCGATCGTCGTGTTTTTATTCTTGTGGAATATCCGCACGACATTTATCGCCGCGCTGGCAATTCCGACCTCGATCATTTCGACGTTTGCGCTGATGTATGTCATGGGCTACACGCTCAATTCGATCACGATGCTTTCGCTGACTTTGATGGTCGGCATCGTGATTGACGACGCGATCGTCGTGCTTGAAAACATTTACCGCTACGTTGAAGAAAAAGGAATGGATCCTTTTCAAGCGGCGATCGAAGGAACGCGTGAGATCGGTCTCGCCGTGCTCGCGACGACGCTCAGTTTGATGGCGGTTTTTATCCCGATCGGCTTTATGCAAGGCATTGTCGGTAGGTTTATGTCGTCGTTCGGTTTGACGGCTTCGTTTGCGGTTGGTGTTTCGCTGATTGTTTCATTCACACTGACACCGATGCTCGCGGCGCGTTTGATTAAGCGTCGAAAGTCGGGAGTCGAGAGTCCAGAGTCAGAAGAAACTCAAGAAATCCACGGCGACGGAATGTTAGCGACAGATGAAATCCAAAATCCAAAATCCAAAATCCCACATTCCAGCAAAGATGGTTGGTTTTACAGCAAAATTGACGGCTTCTACTCAATTCTTCTGAAATTTTCGATGGCGCATCGGTGGGTTATTATTACGCTTTGCGTGTTGGTTTTTCTGAGTATCGTGCCGCTCTTTATGTTCGTCGGGAAAAATTTCCTGCCGGTTGACGATCAATCACAGTTTGAAATTTCCGTCAGGGCACCCGAAGGCAGTTCGCTGCAAGCGACAACCGTTTTGATGGAGCGCATTGCGACCGACATCCGCAAAATGCAGGGCGTCACCGACACGCTTATCACGATCGGCGGCGGACAGGCGCAGGTCGTCAACAGCGGAACGATCTACGTTAAACTCTCTGAAATAAAGACGCGTCCGAAATCGCAGGAACAAATGATGTCGGATGCCCGCGACCTTTTGAAAAATTTTCCGCCCGAGCTCCGCACCGGCGTTCAGCAGGTTCAGGCATTTTCAGGCGGCGGTTTCCGCAACGCAAACGTCCAGTATTTGATTGCCGGACCCGATTTAAAAGTTCTCGAAGAATATTCAAACAAACTTCTCGCCAAGATAAAGTCATTTCCTGATGCGGTTGACGTTGATTCGACCTTGATCGGCGGAAAGCCCGAAGTTCAGCTTGAAGTTGACCGCGATACGGCTGCCGATTTGGGCGTTCGCATCAGCGATGTTTCGCAAGCCTTAAATACGCTTGTCGCGGGACAGGAAGCGACGACCTTTAACGAAGGAAGTCAGCAATACGAAGTCCGCGTGCGTGCGATCAACAATTTCCGCACCGACGTTGACGGTCTTAAACGGCTGATCGTGCCTTCGACAAAAGTCGGGTGGGTGACGCTCGACCGGCTGGTCAAAGTCAAAGAAGGAACCGGACCGAGTTCGGTTGAACGCACAAACCGCCAACGTCAGGTAACGATTCTCGCAAATACCAAACCGGGCGGTTCGGCGGCGAGCATTACGGCGGGAATTGATGCGTATGTCAAAGAAATGAAATTGCCCGCCGGTTATCGGACCGGCTACATCGGACAATCTAAAGAAATGGGCAAAGCCGGATTTTATTTCTTATTGGCCTTTGCCTTGTCATTCGTCTTTATGTATATCGTGCTGGCGGCGCAGTTTGAATCGTTTATCCATCCGATCACGATCCTTTTGACCTTGCCACTTTCGATTCCGTTCGGCATCCTGAGTCTTTTGATCGCCGGACAAACCGTCAATATCTTTT
This sequence comes from Acidobacteriota bacterium, assembly GCA_031431735.1. GTDB lineage: Bacteria > Acidobacteriota > Blastocatellia > Pyrinomonadales > Pyrinomonadaceae > JAFDVJ01. The sequence goes on from JANPDZ010000266.1 coordinate 37,679, forward strand.
CGGGACTCGGACTACTTCTGTTATTCGGCGTCGTGAAAAAGAACGCGATTTTGCAGATCGATCACACAAATCAGCTTCGCTCACGGGGAATGTCGCGCTACGACGCGATTCTACAGGCAAACCGCGACCGGCTGCGTCCGATCTTGATGACAACTATCGCGCTCGTCGCCGGAATGATTCCGCTGATTTTAGGAAGCGGCGCGGGCGCGGGAACAAATCGTTCGATTGGCGTGCTGGTCGTCGGCGGTCAAACGCTCTGTTTGCTTTTGACTCTTCTGGCAGTTCCCGTGTTCTATTCGGTTTTTGACGATGTCAGCGAATTCCGACTGTTTCGCCGCGCCAACAGTTTGTTGGAATGGCTGTTCGGCGGTTTGAAACGCAAATTTGCGGCGGCGGCGAGTTCGCTGTTCGGGAAAAATTAAGTTTAGAGTTCCGCCTTCAGGCGGCTCAATCACCGCACTTGCGCCGCCTGAAGGCGGAACTCTAAACGCTCAAAATAGATGACTTTGGCAATTAAAATCGCGCTTCTGGCTTCGGGCTTGTTTCTTCTTTCGGGAATGCTGACGGGCGTTTGGAAATACGCGAAGATTATGTCGAGCGCGGAACATAAAGCACCGGTTTATGTTGACATCGCGCATCGCGCATCGTTCTTTTACAGTTTTGCGAGTTTGGTGATTGCCAAGTTGATCGAGTTTTCGCCGTTCAGCCCGGTCTGGCAAACCGTGATCGTCGCCGCGCCGCTTTTATATTTTGTTCTGACGGTCATCGGCTACGTTAAAGAAGGTTTTTTGAACCGCACGGACAACATGTTCGCGGAAAGAAATTTCATCACGACGTGGTTTATGTATGGCTTGATCGTCGGCGAGATCGGCGGACTTTTATTGATTTTGGGCGGATTTATTTATACGCAGTTTTTTATATAGTTTTTATGAAAGGGCATTTATATTTATACATATTAGTTTTAACATTGGCGGCTTTCAGCGAAATCAGAGCGCAGGACGCAACGCCTTCGCCGACTCCGACACCGGAAATCAAAGACGCGCAAAACGTCAAACCGGAAAACTTAAGCGGATTTCCGACGATTGCGCCCGATTACCGGCAGGACGATAAATCGCTGCCCGATTTGGGACGAGTTGGCGTGGATATGATGGAGCAGAAGCCGCTCGGGCTGAAAGAAGCGATCACGCTCGCGCTCGAAAACAACAAGGACATCGAAGTGACGCGGCAGAATGTGAAGATCGCCGAATTTGATCTGCAATCGGCGCGCGGATTTTATGAACCACGTTTTGCGGGGCAGAGTTATTATGAACGCGCGACGACACCGAACGTCAGCATTTTCAGTTCAAACGCGACGACGACCAACAGTTCGATCGTTGGCAACGCCGGATTGCAAGGCTCGCTGCCCAGTTTCGGAACAATCTACAGCGCGACCGTTTCGAGCCAGCGCGTCAATACCAACAACCCGATCTCAATCCTGAGTCCGCAAAACAACACGAGTTTTAACATTAGTCTGACGCAGTCGCTCTATCGCGGACGCCGGTTTGACCAGCCGCGCCGCGTGATCGAAATCGCCAAACGAAACCTGAGCCTGACCGACACGCAGTTTCGCCAACGCTCAATAGACATTATTACGAATGTTCAACGCGCTTACTGGGATCTGGTTTTCGCGCTCAGAAATTTACAGGTTCAGCGCGACGGCGTGCGCGACGCAAAACAGCAGCTTGAACATAACAAGCGTTTGGTTGATGAAGGACAGCTTGCGCCAATTGATATTCTCGCCGCCGAAACGCAGGTCGCGAATATTGAACAAGGCGTTTACGAAGCACTCGAATTGGTCGGACGCGCCGAAAATCTTTTGAAGAATCTGATCGCGCAAAACAAGGACGACGCGATTTGGCGGACATCGCTTGTGCCGACCGACGCGGTTGATCTGGAGGTGCCGCGCACGACGCTGCCCGAAGCGCTCGATCTTGCTTTGCAAAATCGTCCCGAAATCGAGATCAACAAGGTTCAAAAAGACATCAACGAGATTGACCAAAGATTCTACCGCGACCAGACGAAACCGCAGATCGATCTGACGGCAAGCTACACGACCGCCGGCGTTGGCGGCAGTCAGAATCCGAATTTCAGCAGTCCGTTTCCGTCGCCGTGTCAAACGAATCCGACTTCGCCGGCGTGTCAACAGCAGATTGCGCTCTTAAGCGGTTTGACGGGCAGTTCGATCACCGACGTTTTCGCCAATCGTTACCCGACATTTCGCGTCGGCGTGACGTTCAATTTGCCGCTCCAGAATCAGACGGCGAAGGCGAATCTTGGCAAATCGCTCGTCCAGAGTCAGCAGATTCAAACGCAGCGTCAGCAGATCGAACAAAACATACAGGTTGACGTTCGCAATGCTCTGCAAGCGGTGCGCACGTCGGAAGCGCGGCTTCGAAGCGCGGCAATCTCGGGTGACAATTCGCAGAAACAATACGAATCCGAACAGCGCAAGCTCGACGCGGGACAATCGGACGTGTACAAAGTTCTCGAACGCCAAACCGCACTGATCAATGCCAAGAGCGCGGAACTCCGCGCCCAAACCGAACTCAACAAAGCGATTGCCGATCTCCAGCGCGCCACGGGAAATTCGCTGAAGGCAAATGACGTCGAAGCACGGTTACGGAAATAATGACGAATTTCAAAATTACGAACGTTGGACAGATTGGTATCTAATCTGTATTTGTCCTTCGTTCTTAATTTGCCATAAATCAGATCTCTGTCCATCTTAAAAAGACTACAACTACAAAAAGATATATGGTACCTATTATCCCCATGATGACTCGAAGAGCAGATTTAGTGCCCGGATTGCTTCCGAATCTTTCAACAAGAGCATTATTAACCCAACTAGAACACTTAAAAAGGGGTAAAAAGGCTACTATAAATAAGATTATCCTTAACAACCCGCGCCACCAAGCATTTTGAGGATTCTCTTTGTAAACGATAACGCGATCTGCCGTAACATTATATTCTTTATCCTCGCACTTCAATACATAAGTGCCGACATATTTATCATTTTTATCGAATCTAATAACTGTGCAAAGAAAGTAAGAATTGTCACTTAAGGGGTCTTTCGAAGCCATTACTTTGTCACCGGGATTGAAGACTTGGGTCGTCGTAGCTTCTTTAACGAAAGCTCTATAAACTTCGTATTCCCGTCCTTCGCAATTAACCCAAAATTTAGCACTGTCGTCCGCCAATCTCACGAACGAACAAAATCTGTAAAATTGCTCATTTTCGAGTTTTGCCCACACTGCATCACCGGATTTATGTCCGTTATTTTGTGTTTGGGCAACAAATGTTTGGGCAATAACCATGAACGACAGGGTTGCAACAATGCCAAACATAAACTGTCTGAACAGATTCGATCTTATCGCTTTTTTCATTTCACCTTCTCATTTACTCGACTTTATCAATTGTGAAAAAATGCAAAGCCCATAAACACTTAATGTTCTAATTGTGCGTTTGAGCTTTCAACTATCAAAATCAAACAGTGCTGTTTGAAAACTCTGAGTGATAATATTACGAGCTAAGTTTATTGTCGAATAAAAGCTATAAAATAATATATCGGTTTTTAGGCATCTGCAATACTTTTTTAATCGTTTCTAAATTTTAATTGATAAAGAGTGGCAGAAAAGGTCCGCAAAACACAAGAATTTTTTGACATCAGCAAAATATTTTACGTGTCCGGTTGCAATTTAAGGCAAATCGCATTAAATTTGCGTCTTAGTTCTGTAAGTTTAATCTACAAATTTTAAGGAGAAAATAAATGTTAAAAAAATTCGGTGTGAAATTTTTGATCTTGATGATGATCGGCGTGATGTCGTCAACGGATTTACTGGCGCAGACGCGGATTCGTTTTGCGAAAGGACGCAGTTCGGCGACCGTTCGC
>JANPDZ010000267.1:0-2463 GCA_031431735.1 Acidobacteriota bacterium
TATATTTCACCTCTTCGAGGCTGAAAACAAGCCTTTTAGACTTGTGTAGATACTAATGGCTTTAGCTAGTGGATAACTTAAGATAAGGATCAAGGCTTTAGCCAAAATCAGGTTTTTAATCATTCCTTTTTGCTTTAGCCAAATATGAGGCTAAAGCCATTCGGAAAATAATTATTTATCAGAATTCGGCTCAAGCCTTCTGACATCTTCAACTTAACCCACTAGCTAAAGCTAGTGGCAATTGATAATAACTTAGGCACGAATTATTTACAGTAACTAAAAATTGATGAAACTCAAACCATATCTATTTCTTTCGTTAATTGTCTGCTTATTTTTGAGCGGCTGTTCATCCGTTCAAAACGGAAATTCAAACGTTTCAAAAAAAGTCGAAACCAACATTCGTTTCACCGATTACACGCAAAAAAGCGGCATCAATTTCAAACATGTTCCGACTTACACGGCTGAGAAATTGATGCCCGAAGTTTTGGGAAGCGGCGTTGCGATTTCCGATTTCAACCGCGATGGCGCACCCGACATTTTGCTCGTAAATTCGGGCGCAATCGGCACTGCGGCGCGTGCCGAAGATGCGAAAACACGGCTTTATATTAATGACGGCAAAGGGAAATTCACGGATAAAACCGCCGAATGGAATCTGACTTCGGTCGGTTACGGAATGGGCGTGGCGGTCGGCGATTATGACAACGACGGCTCGACCGATCTTTTTCTGACATCCTTTGAAGGCAATAATCGTCTGCTGAAAAATGCGAACGGTAAATTTGAAGATGTAACGGAAAAATCAGGCATCAAATCGGATAATTCGTGGACGACGAGCGCCGGCTTCGGCGATTTTGACGGCGACGGAGATTTAGATCTGTTTATTGTTCGGTACGTTATTTATACGAAAGAAACCGCGCAGAAAGCTTATCACAACAAATTGATGGTTTATTCGCCGCCGTATCTTTATCAGGGCATTTCAGATCAGCTTTGGCGCAATGACGGCAACGGCAAATTTACCGACATCAGCAAAGAATCGATTGCTTCGGCTTCGCTGAAAGGATTGGCGCTCGCGATCGGCGACATTGATCGGGACGGCGACACCGATGTTTACGTTGCCAACGACACGAATCCGAATCAGCTCTGGATCAACGACGGACGCGGAAAATTCAAGGATGTGGCTCGGCTTGCGGGCTGCGCGTATAGCGAAGGCGGACGCGAAGAGGGTTCGATGGGCGCGGATTTTACGGATTTTGACAACAATGATCTGCTCGACATTGGCGTTCCCAATTTTCAGGATGAAACGACCTCGATTTATTCGCAGCTCTCGCCGATGCTTTTCCGCGAAGTTTCGGATTCGGTCGGAATCGGTCAAACGGCGCGGGTGCGTCTGAAATTCGGACTCGATTTTTTTGATGCGGACAACGACACGGACGAAGATCTGATCGTCGTCAACGGACATATCGAGGACAATATCGAACAAAATTCCGATTCGGTCACGTTCCCACAGCAAAATACGCTTTACGAAAATTTGGGCAATGGGAAATTCGCCGATATTTCGGATGTTTCGGGCGAGGCTTTAAAGGATAAACAGGTTTCACGCGGGGTCGCAACCGCTGATTTAGACAGCGACGGCGATCTGGATTTCGTCGTTTCAAATAACGGCGGAACCGCGCAGATCGTTTTTAATGAAAGCGAAAAGAAAGGAAACTTTGCCGGATTTTGGCTGGAAGGCGAAAAAACGAATCGAAACGCGATCGGCGTTCGGGTTGTCGCAAAGATCGGCGATAAAAAGGTTGAACGACAAATTATGGGCGCCCAGAGTTATCTTTCGGTCAGCGATTTTCGCGTTCATCTCGGTTTGGGCGAAGCGCAGAAAATTGATGAATTGACGATTTACTGGCCCGTCGGCGAACCGCAAACGATCAAAGATCTGCCGGGCGGAAAATTTTATTATATCAAACAAAACAAAGAACCTTTGCCATTCATTGCCGGCGAAAAACAGATTCCGTAAGAAGTTGTTTAAAAAGTCAAATTTGAGAGAAAACAAGGAAAATAAGCAGGTGAGCATAAGTTTTGCGACATTTTGCTCTTCGTTCAGAGTCCAAACTTTAGTTTGATTGCCCGCCGCGCTTCGCTGGCGGGCACACGGCTTATGCGTGGACTCTGAACGAAGCAAAATACTTGATTACATATGTTCACCTGATTAGGACACGGACGAACGCGGATCAAGCCGATTTTCGCGGATATAATTAAAAAAATCCGCGCACATCCGTCCGCCTCAGCGAATCAAGTGTCCCATTTCTTAGTTTTCAAACAGCTTCTAAACTCGACTTTGTCCAATTTTAAGGAATTTTTGAAAACTAATTTGCCTGATTTTATAAGTGTTACAATCGCATCACTTATAATTTTCAAATGTCGCTGTTTTAATCCGATGTTTGAAAATGAAACACCAAATCAGAAAGCTCA
>JANPDZ010000268.1:0-3800 GCA_031431735.1 Acidobacteriota bacterium
CTTATTTTTTGATTTCGTATCTTTCGTGTCTTTCGCAGGCAAAATTCTCTTAAATTTTAGTAATTTTCAAGTAGGCAATAACTGTGCCGCTCAGTAATGAAAACACATTAAAGTATGCGGAATTGACATCCTCTCCAACCAAACCGAAGCGGTTATGGATTGGAGATTCCTAAGCCGAATCTCTAATGAGAATCGTATCTCTTAGGCGTAACTTTGGGAGCGTCCGACTCCCTAGCAAGCAGGAACAAGCCTGCAAGTTCGATATTTTTTGCCGCGTTTTTATCTCTATCGTGGAGAGTTTCGCAAGTCGGGCAACTCCATTCACGAACAGACAACGGCAATTTAACAAGCAGATGACCACAGTTAGAACACAATTTACTACTCGGAAAGAATCGGTCAAGTTCCAAATACTTGCGCCCGTTCCATTCCGCTTTGTATTCGAGTTGTCGGAACATCTCGCCCCAACTTGCATTAGCAATAGATTTAGCAAGGCAGTGATTTTTAAGCATATTGACGACACTCAATCCTTCAACGATTATTGTTTGGTTTTCACGAATCGTTTTTGTTGTGAATTTGTGAATGTAATCTTGACGCTTATCAGCTACACGAGCGTGTGCTTTGGCAAGTTTCAATTTTGCTCTGCGGCGATTGTTCGAGCCTTTGACTTTCTTGCTCAATCGCTTTTGCAGTTTTTTAATACGCATTTCGGCGACGTGCAGAAACTTTGGATTTTCAAGTTTCTCACCATTCGAGAGAACCGCCAAAGTTTTAATTCCGACATCAATTCCAACCGAAGTTTGCAAATCTTCGAGCGGTTGCCAATCGGTTTCAAAATGAAAGCTGATGAAATATCGGTTAGTCGTGTCTTTGCTAATTGTGATGCTATTGATTTTGGCATCGTCAGGCAAAGGGCGCGACCAACTAATTTCAAGCGGTTCAGTTTGTCTGGCAAGTGTAATTTTACCATCTGCAAACTTAAAAGCGTTATTAGCGTATCGTGCCGATTGATTCGATTTCGCCTTTTTGAAAGTCGGATATTTAGCGCGATTAGCAAAGAAATTTCTAAACGCTGTATCGAGATTTCGCAAAGTTTGTTGAAGGCAAACCGAACTGACATCATTCAGGAAAATTCTATCTTCCTGTTTTTTAAGTGCAGTCAGCATCTTTGCTGTATCGTGATACGACAATGCAAGTTTATCTTGTTGCCACGCTTTTGTGCGGGCATCGAGCATCGTGTTGAAAGTGAGCCGAACACAGCCGAAAGTTTGAGCAAAGTTTTTCTTTTGCACATCGTTTGGAAAAATTCTGTATTTGAATGCTTTATTCACTTTCACAACCTTATTTTAATTGATTTACACGAAACTTGCAAGTCGTGTAAGAAACAATCGCTTGAAAACGCGATTGCTGTGGAACGCGCTACATCTACGACCAAACGCGAAGCGCGTTATGGTCATAGTCTTGCGCTAATATTTGATAAATTTTATGATTGACCTAATGACATTTTTGGCCGAAAACGAATCGGAAATTTTACGTATTTCCGATCTGTTAGCCGTCAAACACGAAATCACGGCGTTGCAATATGTCCTTTGGGAGAAAAAACAATTTCCGGTAATTTTAGTTGAAAAACCACAACTTGAAAATGGGCAGGTTTCTGAATTTCAAGCAGTTACAAACCTGACTGCGAGCCGTAAAGTTACCGCCAAGGCTTTAAAGTTAAGCGATCATCGAAATGCCGCGATCGAGATCAAGGAAAAATCAAGCCGGAGAATTGAACCGATAACAATTGAAAAACAAAATGCGCCTTGCAAAGAAATAATATTGAAAGGCAAAGATGCAAATCTTGAAAATTTCCCGATCTTTACACAACATTTTTCAGACGCCGGACGTTATCTGACTGCCGCCCATGCGACGACATACGACCTTGAAACAGGCATCGACAATACCGCGATTCAGCGAGTTTGGGTTAAATCAAAAAATCGTTTCGGATATTTTCCATATTTGGCTTCGCATAATCGCAAAAATATTTTTAAATTTTGGGAACGTGGCGAATCCGCGCCGATTGCTTTTTGGATCGGACATCATCCGGCAATTTCAATCGGAACACAAGCAAAACTTGATTATCCGCAAAGCCATTGGGCAACCGCCGGCGGTTTGATCGGTGAATCAGTCCGATTAGTAAATACCGAACTGTTTGGCGATAAATTGCAGGTTCCCGCAGATGCCGAAATCATTTTGGAAGGTTTTGTGCCTCCGAATATTTTAGAAAAGGAAGGCGGGTTTGGCGAATATACGGGTTATATGGGCGAAGAAACGATGAGTCCGATATTTGAGCTTCAATGCGTAACTCATCGTTTCAATGCAATTTATCACGATTACGGATCCGGTCTTCCCGATTCGCTGGTTCCGGACAATATGATGATCGAGGCGAAACTATTACAAATCGCAAAGGCTGTTTCCGCATTTGTCAAAAATGTACACGTCCCAATTTCAGGGCGTCGTTTTCACGCATATATCTCGGTCGGCGAGGTTTCTACTGATACGGCACGGGCGATTTTACACGCAACATTACAATTCCGCCGTGTAAAAATGGTCATTCTTGTCAATGACGATGTTGATATTTTTGACGAAGAGCAAGTTCTTTGGGCAATCGCAACCAGAACCCAAATGAGCCGCGATGCTTTGATTTTAGATGATTTGGAAGGTTCCGCACTAGATCCGGGTTTGCCGGATGGCGTGAACAAAACTTCAAAAATGGGCGTTGATGCGACCTGGAAAAATGTGTTGAAGCCGTTACAGAATAAAGTTCCTGATGAAGTTTTGATGAAGATCAGGAAGAAGTTTATTTAAGCAAAAGCTCAAAAAATAGAAAAAAATATGCGTCGTGGAATCTTTGAATCATAGCGTAAAGAATGAGAGGAAAATGAAAAAAATTCCGCATCTGCGTTGGATAATTATCGGATTAATTTGTTTGGCGACGACGATCAACTACATTGACCGGCAATCTCTTTCGGTAGTTGCTCCGATCATCAGCAAAGAATTTGACCTGTCCAATCAAGATTATTCGTGGTTGCCGTTTTGGTTTTTGTTTGCCTATTCTCTGATGCAAATATTTTCCGGACGGCTTATCGATATTATTGGCACTAAACGCGGATTTTCGCTCTCGATAATTTGGTGGTCAATCGCTAATATGCTCCATGCTTTGGGGAGCGGTTTGATGAGTTTTTCGATTTACCGCTTTCTGCTTGGCGTTGGTGAAGCAGGGAATTATCCTGCTGGTTTGAAGGCGATCGCGGAATGGTTTCCGAAAAAAGAACGCGCAACTGCCGTTGGAATAATAAATGCCGGAACTGGTTTAGGAGCAATTCTTGCTCCGCCGATCGTCGCTTTTTTAGTTTTCTATTACGATTGGAGAGTTGCTTTTGTCGTAACCGGCGCGCTCGGTTTTATTTGGCTGATCGCGTGGCATTTTATTTATGCAAAACCCGAAGAACATTCACGGATAACTAACGAAGAATTGGCTTTGATCACGGCTGACCGCGAAAATGTCGGATTAATCGAACCGCCCAAGCCGTGGCATTATTTCCTTCAATACAAAGAGGTTTGGGGATTGATGCTCGGACGATTTGTTTGTGACGGAGCATTTTACTTTTTTGTTTTTTGGTTACCGAAATATCTGACTGACGTAGGGTAAGTTCCCACAATCGGGGGAAAAGTCCCATAGGATTTACCGCCAAAGTCCTTCAAATCGGTGGGCTGAGGTTCGCGTGTAGCGAACCGTGTGAGTGATATTTCGATGTCCG
>JANPDZ010000269.1:0-4408 GCA_031431735.1 Acidobacteriota bacterium
CGTCCGTACCCAAATCAGCAAGTTCAATTCCGACCGGTCCGAAGCCCGTCGGGATATTTTGCTGAAGCTGAAAAGTCCCCGTGCCGTTGCCGAAAAATGTCGAAACACTGTCTGAACCGAAATTGGCGACGATGATATCCGGAAAAGCATCATTGTTAAAATTGGCGACCGCGACGAAAGACGGTTGCGTTCTGGTGCGAACGGACGTGCCGGTCGTAAAACTGCCCGAACCGGTGCCGAGCAGGACAGAAACCGAGCCTGAGAAAAATCCGCCGAAATTTGCTATCACCAAATCGGCTTTTGTATCGTTGTTAAAATCGCCCGAAGCGATCGAGATCGGGTTCGAACCGACAAAGAAATTGGTCGGCACAGAAAATGTCCCGTTGCCATTGCCGAGCAGGATCGAAACATTGTTCGAAGCGGAATTGGCGACCGCCAGATCAAAATTATTGTCGGCGTTAAATTTTCCGGCGACGACCGCGTACGGGCTCGAACCGGCAGCAAACACCATTTGCGGCATAAAGCTGCCGTTGCCGTTGCCGAGCAGGACGGAAACATCGTTCGTGACCTGATTCGTGACCGCCAGATCGGGCTTCGTATCGTTGTTAAAATCGGCGATCGCCAGATTGGTCGGATTGATGCCGGTCGGAAAACTGGTCGACGAAAAACTCGGTGCCGAACAACTCGGCTGTGTTGGCGGCACAACGGGCGTGGTTGTAATATCCAAACTCCAACCGCCCGAAACCGAACCGGCGTTGTTTTGAAAATCGTCAACGACATAAAGTCGCCATTCGCCGTTCGGGCTAAAGCCGTTAAAACTGCTGAGCGGTTGATTGTTTTGATAAAAGGGGCGAAACGGCGCCGGGGCGGGAAAAGTATCAGACGTGCCTTCGCCATTCTGGTCGGTCGGTTTATACGAGCCTGAAGAAAGCGCCGTAGTTGGAATTGTCGAAACCGCCGCATCGTCAAACGTCAAATTTACGTTTGATGCGCTAAATCCCGAATCGGACATCACAATTAATCCCTTGCCGTTCGGGCTGACCAGCAAAATATCAACATCCGAAACGCTCGGATGAGTAAGCCCGTTTATCGTCACCTTGAGATTTGAAATAACGCCTGAAACGCCCGAAATATTGATTACCGTGCCGTAAGGCGCGGAGGTCGCAAGAATGTCGGGAAGCCCGATATAATTTGTGTTTGAAAACGTGGTCGGGGCGCCGTCGGTTGTCAGCGTCAGCGACCAGCCCGAATTGATGCTTCCCGGAAAGTTCAAACTGTCGTCAACCGCATAAAGCGACCACGTTCCATTCGGATTCGCGCCGTTAAAAACAGAAGCGAATGTTGCGCCCGACGGCTGGCTGTAAGGCGCGGCAGGCGCGGGCGCGGGAAAGGTATCGGCCGAAAGGTCGCCGCTCGTCGGTTTATAATTTCCGGAAACCGGGTTAAAATTATTCGGAAACGTCGTCGCGGCGTCATCCGAAAAAGTATAGATCCGGTCGTCAACCCCGAAAAAGACTCCGGCAACGCCGTCCGAAAAGAAAATAAATTTCGCTCCGGTCGGACTGACCAGTAGGAAATCCTGATCGCGCATCATCGTAGTATTGACACCGTCCAGAGTGACGGCAACCCGCGTGATCGTGCCGGTCATTCCCGAAACATTGATCGTCGAAGGATAAAGCGTCGCCACGGTCGGCGCGGTCAATCCCGAAGTCGTGTTGATTGTAATTGGTGCGGTGTTTGAAAAAACCGTCTGCGGAGATTTGGTTTCCGCCGACAATTTCGGACAAAATGAAAACAACAAAACTGAAACCTGAAAAACGACGAAAGCACGGTAAAAGGAATCTTTTTTTGACATATTAACCTCAGAATATTTAGAACTTTGAGTGGATTTTAGCATTAATAAGCGTCGCTCAACAATGTCTGAAAATTTAAGAAGCTGTTTTAAAACTAAGAAATAGGACGCAGATTTTCGCAGGCGGAGCGAATGAACGCGGATAAAACTATCAAGAATCCGCGATCATTCGCCAGAAAGTTTTTGAGCCGGGCGGCAGTTGTGGTAAAGTTTCCTCGGTAAAATTAACGCTATAAACAGGTCAGCATATATTCTGTGACATAATGACATTGCGGAAACACGCTACGCTCGTAAGTGTGTTTCGCGCCCTTACGAGCGTAGCGGGCTTGCGGCATTATGTTACAAAACTTTTACTCATCTGCTTAAATTATGAACGAACCGCTTTTCGGCATCGAAAATCTCGATGGATATATTGTTATTGGAATCATTCTGTTTTTTAGTTTGATGGAAACGATTGCCGGCTATTTGTCGGCGACGAAACGCACCTTTGGCGATTGGCTACAGGAAGCGGGCGGTTTTTTGGCGTTGTCGTTTGTCTATAAACCGCTGATCATTCTGGCGGCGTTTTGGCTTGGCAAGATGTTGATCCCGAATATCCAAAATGCGGTCGCGGCATCGAATCTTTGGATCAGTTTGCCGGTCTATTTATTGGTTGATGATATTTTGCAGTATTGGTATCACCGCTTTGGACACGAATATCAATTTTTGTGGAAGCTGCATCGTCCGCATCATCAAGCCGAAGAGATGGGCTTTTTTGTTTCGTATCGGAATGCGGGTTTGTATTATCTGATGATGCCGAATATCTGGTGGGTCGGTACTGCAATTTTTCTCGGCGGATTAAAGGCCGTCGCGATCGGTTTGATCGCTAAACAAATTATTATTATCGGTTCGCACAGCACGGTTCGCTGGGACGCGCTTTTGTATAAATATAAGTTTCTCAATCTTTTAACCTCCCTCATCGAACGCATTTTTGTCACGCCGGCTTTTCATTACGCGCATCACGGAAAATCAATGATTGACGGCATCAGCGACCCGAACGGCAATTATGGAAATATGTTTTCGATTTGGGATCAGCTTTTCGGAACCGCTAAATTTACGCGGCAATATCCGACAGAACTCGGTTTGGTCAATGATCCGAAAGATAAATGGAGCGCAAGTTATTTTTATCCGCTGATCGCGTCTGACAAACCTGAAAGCGAAATTGCCCGCGGTTTCACGAAAGAAAAAACAACAAGACTCGAGCCAAAGGCGTGCGAATTTAAGGAAGGCGAAAAATACTTGTGGTGCCGCTGCGGACGAAGCCGGAATCAGCCTTTTTGCGACGCTTCGCATCACGGCACAAAGTTTAAGCCGCTGCTTTGTTCGGCAAAACGTGACGGCAAAGCCAAACTCTGCCAATGCAAACTGACAAAATCTCCGCCGTTTTGCGATAATTCGCATTCAAAGGTAATGCCTCAGTAAAAGGTTAAAGAAAGATTTATTGCCTACGAAACACACGAAATAAACTAAAAAAAACCAAAAATTGATTTTTTTCGTGCCTGCGCGTGTGTGCGCGTGGGCAGATCTAACTTTTTATTGAGGTATTACATTTAAATGTTTTGACGCTTTCAAAAATTTCGTGTAGCGAATTTTTCCGCCGAGCGCGTTTGTTAAAAAATTATTGCCCGCGCCGTTGACGATCCACGTTTCGATATTTTCTTTTTGGCAGATGATCGCGGCTTCGAGTTTGGAGTTCATTCCGCCGGTGCCGAGTTCGGAATCGCGTTCTTCGACAAGTGCGCGTGCTTCATCAATATTTTTGATCTCGGGAATATGTTTTGCGTCCGGATGCAGATGCGGGTTTTTATCGAAAACGCCGTCAATGTCGCTTGCGAGAACGAGCAGATCGGCACGGATCAGCGCGGCGACAAGTGCTGAAAGTTTGTCGTTATCGCCGAGGATGATCTCTTCGACCGCCGTCGTATCGTTTTCGTTAATGATCGGCACATAGTTGTATTTGATGAGTTCGCTAATCGTATTAAGCGTATTTTGGCGCGAAGTCTCGTTTTCAAAATCGCGGTAAGTCATCAGACATTGTGCCGTCCGAATGCCGAAATCGCTGAAAATTTCGTTGTAAATTCTCATCAAAAGCGGCTGACCGATCGCCGCCATTGCTTGTTTTGATTCGACGAGCTTTCCGGCATCCGTAATGTTGATATATTGTTTGGCGGTCGCGATCGCGCCGGACGAAACGAGCACGATGTCGTATTCATCACGAAGGAAGAGAATCTGCCGCCCGATGTCTTCGACCTTGCCGCGTGAAATAAGTTTCGTGCCGCCGGTTAAGGTTGATGTGCCGATTTTTAGAACGAGTTTTTTTCTCATTTTTTTAACGCAGAGAGCGCAGAGAACGCGGAGTTTTTTAATTCAAATTTGCCTTAGTAACAATGGAAATAATAACTTATAACAGTAAAAAAAAACTTAATCGTTTAGTAGCCGCTCTAAAGACCGCGTTGCCCGGCGGTCATAGACCGAGCCTCTAAACGATCGTTATAACTGATGTTACGCGGTTTTAGT
>JANPDZ010000270.1:0-3403 GCA_031431735.1 Acidobacteriota bacterium
ATTTCTCCGGCGACCTGCATCATCAGATCAATTCCCTTTTGTCCGGTGAGCCGCGTGATGTTCGCAAAAATCGGTCGTTCCAGATCAACGGGCAGAGCAAATTGTTCGAGCAGTTCTTTTTTACAGGTTTGCTTGCCTTCCAGATTATGCGCGTTAAAGTGTGAGTTCAAAGCCGTATCGGTTTCGGGATTCCAAACATCATAATCTACGCCGTTTGTAATTCCCACCAAACGATTCGACCGTTGCCGCACAAGCCAATCAAGCCCGTAACCGTTTTCGGGTTGTTGAATCTCATAACCGTAACGGCGCGAAACAGTTGAAAGCATATCCGAAACAGCAAGTCCGGCCTTCATCGCCGAAGCGTGACCGTTAAATGCAAAAGCATTGTGTTCAAAGTCTGAAGAAAATCCGAATTTCCACAATTCGCCCGCATCAAATGCACCTTGATACGCCATATTGTGAATCGAAAACACGGTGCGCGTATTTCGCCAATAGGAATCCCAATAGCGCAGGTGAGCGATTTCGACCGCTGCAAAACCACAATGCCAATCGTTGAGATGAACAATATCGGGCGGCGCGCCGATGCGTTTGATCAAGGCAAGCGCGGCGGTGTTGAAAAATGCAAAACGCTCGTGATCTTCGGTATAACCGTAAATCGAATCCCGATGAAAAAACGAAGGCGCATCGATCAGAAAGGTCGGCGAGCCGTTTGCTTCCGAGTAAAAGGCTTTAGCGTGATATTTGCCTCCGCGCCAATCAACCCAGAGATCGTCAATTGCCGTTTGCCAAAGATGTTCGCCTTTTGTTTGCCGGTAACAGGGCGTGATCAAAAACACATCCTCACCGTTGGCACACAAAGCCTTCGGCAACGCGCCCGCGACATCGCCCAAACCGCCTGTTTTTGAATATGGAACGGCTTCCGCCGAAAGAACCGCAACTCGCAAGTTTTTTTTCCTGAAAAATTAATCTTTAGAACGTATTAAATTCTACCAAGACAATTGCTCTTTAGTCTATTTGCTTATCCGCTTTCCCTTTTCCGATTGACTAAATGATCGAAAAAAGTTAAACCAATTAAAGCATAACAACTCCGAAATTGATTTCAAATGAAAAAACTTACGATCATTTTTATCTTGTCCGCTTTATGTTTTAGCGCGTGTGTTTCAAGTTCAAATAATGAAAAGCCAAACGTCGCCGATATGAAACCATCGAACGCTCAAAACACTTCCGCCGAAAAAGCAAATTCCCGCGAAGTTCAGACACCGGCAAACAAAAACGAATCAATTTCCAAATCTACGGAGAAAATTGAGTGTCTGAATATCAAGATTCCGGGCAAGAAAATTGATGCGAAACAAACTTTCCCGTTCGATTTCGAGCCGTTCAAAAACGCTTGTTTTGTCACCGCGCATGATCCCGAATTTGACAATCCGCCGCTCGGTTCGGAGTTTTTTATTTACAAAGACGGTCAGGAAGTTTATAAACTCCCAAGTCCGTTCAACGGCGTGACGACCGGTTGCTGGGCGGAAGGCGTCGCGTTTCAGGATTTGAACGAAGACGGTTTGACTGACATAATCATTGCCGGAATATGCAGTGCAAAAACCGCTCCGTATAGCGAAAATATGGTTTATGTGAACAAAGGAAAAGAATTCACAACTAACGAAGAAGCGAATTACACGCTCGAAAAATTCAAGAAAATCAAGGACATCGCAGATTTTGTCAAACGAAACAAAGAACAATTCTTTCAATAGCGCAAATACAACTTTGCCGCTGGTCATCGTCAATCCGAAATCGGCGGGCGGCGCAACCCAATCGCGTTGGGCAGAAAGAGCCTCGGATTTTCGGGCGCATTTCGGCGCGTTTCAGGTTGCGTTCACTAAAAAACACGGCGACGGAATCGCACTTGCTTTGCGCGGCGCGGCACAAGGCAGAAAATTTATCATCGCGTGCGGCGGCGACGGCACGATCAACGAAGTTGCCAACGGCATTTTGCAATCGGGCAAAGATATTGAATTCGGCATTTTGCCGTCGGGAACGGGCGGCGATTTCCGGCGCACGATCGGCATTCCGAACGACACACGGGAAGCCGGCGTAGCTTTAAGAAACGGCGTCTCAAAACAGATTGATGTCGGTAAGGTGACGTTTTTAAATCACGAAAACGAACAGGTTTCGCGTTATTTTTTAAACGTCGCCTCGTTCGGACTGTCAGCGGCAATAATCGAACGCGTCAAAACTTCAAAAACATTAGATTGGGTGCCGCACGACATCCTGCGCGGCAAAACGAGTTTTGCGCTTTCGACCTTGCAGGAAGTTTTGGGTTTGAATTTCGACACTGTTCGGGTAAAATTTGATGATAAGGAAGAAAAACCGCTCAATACGATAAATTTCTGCGTTTGCAATTCGCGCTATTTCGGCGGTGGAATGAAGATCGCGCCGGACGCAGTTCTAAATGACGGTTTATTCGATGTCGTCAATATCGGCGATATTAAAACCGCCAAAATTCTTTTGAACGCCTATAAATTATACGGCGGTTCGCATCTCGACTTGAAAGAGGTGAAAGCAACGCTGGCGCGCAAAGTTGAGGTTTCGCCGATTAATAATGAAGAAATTCATATCGAAATTGACGGCGAATTACCGGGCAAACTTCCCGCTCTGTTCGAGATCGTACCGAATGCTTTAAAGATTCGTGTGCCGAAAGGTCAGAACCGTCTGCGGTAGCGGATGGTTGAAGATTTGCAATTAAATCCGGCTTTCTCCCGAAACTTAAACCGCCCGCTACCGCAGACGGTTCTGACTTCAAATATGAACAATTCTTTTTGCCAACGCTTAATAAATTCCTGCGAAAAACATTCGGAAAGAACCGCCATGCGCATCGTTGGCGATGAATCGGAAATTTACAATTACGGCGAATTGCTCAAACAGATTCGCGCCGTTGCCTACCGCATCAAAGAACAAAAAATAGAGTTTGGCGATCGAATCGCGCTGATTGGCGAAAATCATCCGTGTTGGGCAGTTGCATATCTTGCAACGCTCTATCACGGTGCGGTTTGCGTGCCGATTGATCCGCACGGCGAGATTGAAACGATCACCAATTTCCTCGAAAACTCAGATGCCAAACTCGCTTTTCTTTCGCCCGATGTAACCGACAAATTCAAGCAAATTCTTGAAAGACTCGGGAAACATATTCCGGCGGTTGTCTGGCGCAATCAAGAAGAAATCTCAGTAAATAATGGGAAACCGAAATCCAAAATCCAAAACCCGAAATCGAATGGATTTCAGCATTTTGAAGATTGGGTAAAAACCGATTTCCCTGAAAGTTACGCAGAGGAAACGCCGCAGGCAAAAGGCGATGACACGGCACTTTTGATATACACAAGCGGAACGACCGGCACCCCGAAAGGCGTGCCAC
>JANPDZ010000271.1:0-2402 GCA_031431735.1 Acidobacteriota bacterium
AAGGGCGCAATATTGATAATTTCGCCCTTTCAGGGCTTGCCGCGCAGGTGATTGTTTGACCTGGCGCGGTGCGCCAGGCTATTACATTACGCCTCTTCGAGGCTTTGTTTGGAATCAAAGAACTTGTGTAGATACTAATGGCTTTAGCTAGTGGACAGATTGGATAAAAACAAAGGCTTTAGCCGAATTCCAAAGAATAATATTTATTCCTTTTTGCTTTAGCTAAAGCATTAAGGATGATTGATTATTTATCTTTTATTTGGCTAAAGCCGATGGCTTGAACTGCACTTAACCACTAGCTCAAGCTAGTGGCAATTGATAAATAATCTAAGTGTTATAACTTATTTTTTACATTTTCCTAAACTCGTAACAAGAAAATAAATTTTGACTAAATTCATCCCAAAACTGGCGTGTCCATTCACGCCGCGCTAACATTTCGGGTACTGTAAAAATAATAGCTATTTCAAAATAAATTCCGAGCCGCATTCGCGGCTAAAGGGCTATCTGTGCGATCTTGAATACTCATATAATATGAGTGTAAAAGACTAAAGGTTGCGGGAGAGACATCGCTCGGGCAACGACACGAAAACCGTAGTTGACGCTACGATCCGCGGGCGCGTTCCCGCCACGATAGGCAGAGCGGCAACCGTAACCGCCGTTGCCCCACGAACCGCCACGAAGCACACGCACACTTGAGTCTCCCACACTCATATTTACTGAGCCGTCCGTCGGTAGATTACTGTAACTCGAATTGTAGATATCCTGCACCCATTCCCACACGTTCCCGTGCATATCGTATAGCCCAAATGCGTTTGGCTGATAACTTCCCACTTTTACCGTTTTACCAATATAAGTTCCTTTTGTCGAAGCATATGGATATTCGCCCTTAAAATTTGCCTGACTCGAATTCAAACTGTCGCCGAATGAAAACGCCGTCGTCGTTCCACCACGCGCCGCGTATTCCCATTGCGCTTCACTCGGCAAACTGTATTCAAACTGCGTATCTTTTGAGTTTAATCTTTTCAGGAAAACCTGTATATCGTCCCAACTGACTTGCTCAACCGGACAATTTGCCCCGCATTCCGGAAACTTGCTCGGATTATCGCCCATCACCGTTTGCCATTGTCCCTGTGTTACTTCAAATTTACCCATCCAAAAGCCTGCTTTGATTGCTACTTTGTGCTTCGGTGTTTCGTTGGCAAAATTACTACGTTTCGCATCGTTATAATATTTTTTTCTTTCAAACACGGCTTCATCAATTTCCGCATCGTCTGAACCCATCATAAAATCACCTGCCGGAATATAAACAAGCTCGATGCCGGTCGGGCTTTTCGGATTGGTGACGACAGCTTTTGATTTCTCCGCTTTGAAATAAAAATCGCCGCTAAAGCTCGAAGATGTCCACGGCACTTGTTTGCCGCCGCTCGTGTTCTTGACCGAGATCAAGACATTCTTGAACGCTTCTTCGATCGTCAAATTCGGCTGTTTGATGTATTTCAAAAGTTCCGCCGTATAAAGTCCGTTTCTGCCCGTGCCGTCCGAAGCCGTTTTGTCGGGCGAAGTGGCATAAGCGATAAATGTTCCGGTCGGTGCCGAGATTTGTGCCAATCCGCCGTCGCTCGCATCGCGGCTCCACGAACGCGCAAACGGATTGTTGCGGCACGCGTCAAGTATGACGATGTTCAAACCGTTGTTCGCGGTCGCCATTTTCCGCAAAACAATCTCGAAATTAAGCGCGGCAAAATCTATCTCGTCCTCTCGCGAAACGTCCGCTTCGACCGGGATCAGATAGTTTCTATTATTGACCTGCACACCGTGTCCGGCATAATAAAAAAGCCCGACGCCGCCGTTTGCTTTGAGTTTGTCGCCAAATTCGCGCACTTTGTCGGTCATCTGCTTCAAACTCAGATTCGTTCCCGAAATAACCTCAAACCCGACTTCGGTCAAAGCTTTTGTCATATCGGTCGCGTCATTGACCGGATTAGCGAGCTTGCGGGCGATTGTGTATTCACCGTTGCCGATCACTAAAGCCGTCCGCTTCAGCGATTTATCGTCATCTTCTTGCGTCAATTGCCGATCGTTCTGTGCCGCGACCGGCAAACTGCCGATTAACATTGTCAAAAGTAAGCCAAAGGCAAAAAGTCTGCTACGTAACATTATCATCAATTCTCCTTGCGGGTTGTGCGCGTTTATTTCGGCGATTTTACAGCAAAACACGATTTTTACCAAGAAGTTTTTTTCAGATTTAGTAATGCGTCAGTAAAAAGTTTTTTTGACAGGAAACGAAAACTTAAAGACTGGAGCGCGAGCATCCTTGCTTGCCATGAGCGCAGAGCGCGAAAACAGCGTTTGTGAGCCTTAAGCCGTCGAATATAACAAGGCTTTTTTCGCGTCGAAGCGAC
>JANPDZ010000272.1:0-4766 GCA_031431735.1 Acidobacteriota bacterium
TGGTTTTTAGCGATTTTATGAAAAATGTAACTTATTGAACACACATAGTTTAGCGTTTCGGGAAAATCCGAATTTGAAAGCCAAGCTAAGTATTGCCCAAATATTTAGGTTTTAACAGACTTTTTAAGGAACGACTATTTAATGTCAACCCTTTGATTTTCAATCGAGACACTGAAAAATAAGCGGATTGGTGAGAAATTCATTACCAATCGGCAATTTCTTTCAAAAACCAAAAACCAAAGACCTAAACAATTACGAAAAATTTCTAAAAGCATTGAGCAAAGTATCGAAAGTCGAACCTGACGAAGACGATAGGATCAATTAAAGCCGGACGCGAGAAGGCGCGGAAACGCGGGATTTTTATTATCGGAACTTTTGGCATCCTAAACAGCGCGGCGGAAAGAGGCTTGCTTGATTTGCCCGACGCGCTCGAAAAACTTTAACAAACAAGTTTCTGTGCATCCGAAAAATTAATTTCCGATGATGATTCTCAATCAGCCTGGTGAGACAAGGTTTTGATGAATTTTGTTGGCACATTTATTCCTTCATTATGCCCCTTTTCTTTGTCTTACCTGCTTATTTGCGTCGCAATTCATTGATCCGTTTCAAAAGCTGCGGCATCATTTTTGACGTTTGAAACAGCGACCCCGAAGCGAAATATTTGGCGAATCCGCGAAAGGTCTTAATCGCATTTGCGCCGTAAGGCATCCACCACGCGTTCGGCAGAATCGCTAATTTATTAATGTGAATATGTTGCGGCTGAACGAGTTCCATTAAGCCTTCGATGCCGTGCGTCCGCCCGCGCCCCGAATTTTTGAATCCGCCCCACGGCGTTTGCCCGATGCCGTGTGTGTAGAGAACTTCGTTGACGCAAACCGTGCCCGCTTCGATCTGTTCGGCGACGCGTTTGCCCTTTGTTAAATCGCGCGTCCAGACGCTTGCCGTCAGACCAAATTCGCTGTCGTTGGCGAGTTTTATCACTTCTTCTTCAGTCTTAAATGTGGCAATCGGAAGCGTTGGACCAAAGGTTTCTTCCTGCATCGCCCGCATTGCGTTGCTCGCGCCGGAAATCACGGTCGGCTCAAAAAACAGATCGTGACTTTTTCCGCCCGTTAAAATGCGTGCGCCTTCTTTTTCAAAACTCGCAACGTGAACTTCAACGATCTTTAATTGTCTTTCCGAACTCATCGCGCCGATGTCGGTCGTTTCGTCGCTGCCCGCGCCTTGTTTTAATTTCTTGGTTTTCTCGACGATCTTGCGTGTCAATTCTTCGGCGGCAGATTCTTCAACATACAGCCTTTCGACCGACGAACACGATTGTCCCGAATTGCAAAACGCGCCCCACACTGCCGCATCCGCCGCGAGTTCGAGATTTGCGTCCGCGAAAACGATCATCGGGTCTTTGCCGCCGAGTTCGAGCACCACGCTCGTTAAATTCTTGGCGGCGGCTTCGGCAATTCGTTTACCGGTTGCGACACTTCCCGTGAACATTATTTTATCGGGCGCGGATTCGACCAATGCCGCGCCGGTTGCTCCTGCGCCCGTCACAATCTGCACGACATTTTCGGGCAATCGGGCTTTTTCAAAGATCTCGCCGATCTTGAGACCGATAAACGGTGTCAGTTCCGAAGGTTTCAGCACGACCGTATTGCCCGCCATCAAAGACATTACGGCTTCGCCCAACGGAATCGAAAACGGATAATTCCACGCTGGAATAATGCCGACCACGCCGAGCGGTTGATAAACGATTTTCGACGACCGACCGAGAAGTCCGTAAAGCCCGATGCCGATCTTGCGCGGTTTGAGAAGTTTTTCGGCTTTTCGCGCAAAATACTGCATCAGATCAAGCACCGGCGCGATCTCCATTGAAAGAGCTTCGGCGACGGGTTTGCCCGATTCGTCGGAAATCAGCCGCGCGATCTCGTCCATTTCCACCAAGATCACTTCACGCGCTTTCATCACGAATCTTTTGCGCTCGGCGAAGGAAGTTTTGCGCCACGTTTGAAAGGCTTCGCGCCCTTTTTCGACCGCCGCTTGCACGTCTTCGGCAGATGTGTTTTCGACGCGTCCGAATTCTTCGCCCGTCGCGGGATTGTATGAAATTATTTCTTCGCTCTCGTTTGCAATTTTTAGAACTGCGCTCATCGTTTTGCTCCTTACAGTGTGTTGGTAAATCAAGTTTTATAGTAGCTTTAGTTTTCCTCTGCGAACTTTGCGCCTCTGCGTGAGAATAATTGTTTCACGCAGAGGCGCAAAGTTCGCAGAGAGTTGATAATTACTGCTGACCCAATCTATCAATTACTTCAATCAATAGATTACCCGATTGTTTTCGATAAATATAAGACAAAAGATGCAAAATTCGTGAATTGCCGAAAATTTTTTAGGTGAATAAAATTTTTCTTGACAAAACGAATGCCGCTGATTATTCTTATAAAAGTGAGATTGACAGAATGATTAATGAAATTGATAAACAAATACTGAATATTATTCAGGTAGATGCGCGGATAAGCAATGCCGAGATTGCGCGGCAAGTCGGACTTGCGCCGTCGGCTGTGCTCGAAAGAGTCAAGAAATTAGAGGAACGCGGCGTGATCAAAGGCTTTGAAACAAAACTCGATCCGGTGCAGCTCGATTTCGGTCTGACGGCGTTTGTCGCCGTTCGGACGCACGATTGCTGCGCGGAAACAGACAAGTTTTTGGCAGAAATTCCCGAAGTTCTGGAAGTTCACGACGTGGCGGGCGAAGATTCTTATTTGCTCAAGGTGCGCGTCAAAAATACCGAGCATCTTTCAAGACTTTTGCGCGAAAGGTTAAAAAACGTGCCGAATGTGGCGGCGACCAAAACGACGATCGTTTTGCAGACGATCAAGGAAACGACTGCGCTACCAATCGAATTAAGTGCGGAAGCGGAAGAAAAATCGAAACGGCGCGAAAAGAAGTGAAGGTTTTAAGGTCAAGGGGTTGAAATGCAGAATAAAGGAATTACAAAAATCGATCCGAATCGTAGCTTAGTGGTATTAATCGCGGCATTTGCAGCAGTTTACATCTTTTGGGGCTCGACGTATCTCGCCATCAAATACGCGATCGAAACGCTACCGCCGTTTTTGATGGCAGGCGCGAGATTTACGGCGGCGGGTTTGATCTTGATGGTTTGGGCGCGATTTTCGAAAGATTACGAACGTCCGAAAGCAGTGCATTGGAAAACGAGTTTTATTGTCGGAACGCTTCTGCTACTCGGCGGAAATGGCGGCGTGGTTTTCGCCGAACATCATATTTCATCGAGTCTTGCCGCGCTTTTGGTGGCGACCGAACCTTTCTGGATTGTGCTTTTAAGCTGGCTCTGGCTCAAAGGAACGCGTCCGAATCTGAAAGCCGTGCTCGGTCTCGCAATCGGATTTTTCGGTGTCTGGCTTTTGATCAGCGGACAAACTACGGTCAATTCGGCAAATTCGGGTTCAATGCAGTTTTTCGGCACGATTGCCGTGATGTTAGCGGCTTTGTCGTGGGCAACCGGTTCGATTTACGGGCTTCGTTCGCCGGTTCCGAAATCTTCGCTGATGACTGCCGGAATGCAGATGTTTTCGGGCGGCTTGGTTTTACTCGTTTTTAGTCTGATTTTGGGCGAATGGTCAACATTTAATATCGCGGAAGTTTCGGCAACATCCTGGTTTGGTGTGCTTTACCTGATGATCTTCGGTTCGCTGATCGGTTTCACGGCTTACAGCTGGCTGTTGAAAAATGCACAGCCCGCGATGGTTGCGACCTACGCTTATGTCAATCCGATCGTCGCGGTTTTGCTCGGTTGGCTGATCGCGGGCGAATCTTTCACAGGACAAATGCTGATCGGTGCAGCCGTCATCGTCGGTTCGGTCGTGCTGATAACTTCGCACAATAAAAACGACAAAGATTCGGAAGTGGAAATTGAGATTCACGAATCGAACATTCCGACAGGCGAATGCAAGCCTTTATCGGCTTCGGCATAAATTAGGATTTTAACGCAAAGTGCGCAAAGAACGCAGTAGAGAAAGTAAATAAAATCTCTGCGTTCTCCGCGCGCTCTGCGTTTAAAATTACCTCAACATTTGTCAAACTTCTAGAGCATTCGGCAATTTCGATGCGTCGGTGTCGCCGCTCTCGACTAATTTTGTTTGCCGATCGAAATTTTCTTCGGAAAATCGGGGAACATTTTCGATTGTTCGATCTCGCCGGATTCATCAAAAAATCTTATTTCGCCATACTCGTTGCAAATCCAGACTTCGTTCGCGCCTTTTTCAAAATAAAGCAAGCGTTTGTCCTTCATTTCCTGTTTCGTATTGCTCATCGAAACAACCTCGACGCAAACTTCGGGCGCAATCGAAGCATCAGTTTCATCTTTAATTTGTTCGATGACAGTCATCGAAGCCCAAGCCGCGTCCGCAACCTTCGTTCCTTTACTCGTTCTGACGGCGCATTCGACCATCACCACACCTTCGGGACGCATCATTTGCATTAAAGAAGAAATTTGTCCTTGATAAATTGAATGACCAATCTTTACGGGATTCATAATAATTTCTCCAAACTCGTTTGTTTCGATTTTAAACGGTAAGTTTTGTAAATAAGGACTTTCGATTACATCTTTCCAATCCATAAGTTATTCCTCAAGTTTTGAGTCCCGCCATCCGGCGGCAAATAATCGTTTATGAAGCAAATGCCGCCAGAAGGCGGGACACAAAAAGTGAGGAATAAAGTCTGGATTGGAAAGATGTAATAGAAAGTCCTTATTTAAA
>JANPDZ010000273.1:0-6420 GCA_031431735.1 Acidobacteriota bacterium
CATTTTCTCGCTTTACGCCCTCAACGAAGGTCAAACATATCGTTATTCGGTCAGTTCGGCAGGCGCGGGCGGAATGGTGCAGATGATTCCTTCGACATATGTGATGGTTCGCTCTCGTTATTACAACGCCGGTTTGATGCCCGATTTTGTTGAGGGAATGCGAAATCACGTCAATGCTGCACAAGCGATGCTGCTTTATATGCAGATGACTTACAACGATTTGGTGGCGAGTCCGACTGTGTCAGCGGCGATTCAAAACGGCACCGCAACGGAACTCGAATTGATGTCCGCCGGTTATAATTCAAACCCTGCAAAACTTCCCGGTTATATCAAACGCGGCGGCGCAAACTGGCGCAATTTGATCCCGCGCGAAACGCAGATCTATCTGCAAATCAACGCTTCGATGGACAGATTCGTGCCGAGTGTGCCGCGCAGCAAATAAAATGCCGGACAATTTATCTTTCAGAAGGCGGAATATCCGCCTTCTTTTTATTTTGAATTAGGTTCTATACTGCGATTAAAAATCTGACAGTTTCACGTCTTTTGTAGTCATTTCGCTTGCAATTTCTCAATTTAATGCTAATATTGGCAACTTGTTTGCGAGATTTTTTTTTCGCAAACAAAAAAACAAATCTTTGAGAGGATACAAATAAATGAAAATTAAAATTATTGCAATTTCAAGCATTGCAGCATTAGCCGCAATCATTTCCGCCTGCGGCGGCGGCGCAACAAACACGACAAACACAACAAACACGGCAAACGCCAATAAACCGGCAAATACCGCAAACACAGCGACCAACGCGTCAAACTCGTCAAATTCAACGAGTAATTCAACGAGCAATTCGACTTCAGATGCCAACAAAACCAGTTCGTCTTCAACGACCGGCGGCGATGTTGTAAATTTTGATCCGAGCGGAATTAAGATGAATGTCCCGAAAGGTTGGGGGATGGAGAGAAATGGCGATGCTATGAACGTAAGTTCGCCTGATAAAACTATTACAGTTATTTTTGTCGCGATGGATCCTAAAGACTTTGCAGCCGGTACCGATAAAATGGCAGCAACGCTTGATAAAAGTATGAAAGATGTCAAAGTCGAGACAAACGGCGAAAAAGACAAGGTTGACGGGATGGACATTACTTACAGCGACGGAACCGGGGTTGACAAACAAACCGGCGGAAATATTATGTGGTCTATGGCTTCAATTATTACGCCTAAAAAACCTGTCTTAGTTACAATTATCGGTGATAAAGATAATATGGACAAACATGGTAAAGAGTTTGATGACATGTTAAAAAGCATCAAAAAACAATAGTTTTTGATTCCAAATCACCAAAAGCCGGTTGACTTTGCGAAGTCAATCGGCTTTTTTTGTAAGTTTTAGAGAAGCTATTTGAAAAGCCCTACTTGAAAGAAAAGATAAAAAACCAGGACGCGGATGCTTGCTGATAAGACAATAAGAAATCAGCGAAAATCCGCCCGCATCAGCGTTCATCAGCGTCCCATTTCTTTGTTTTCAAACATTTTCTAAAATTCTACAACTGGTTTATGCGCCTGCCGATTTATAAGCCGGAAGTGTCACGCGCGCTTTCGGTTCTTTTTTCAAACCTAACGCCCAATCGGCTTGCATCAGCGTATGAATATCGCGTGTTCCTTCGTAAATAACAGCGGCTTTGCAGTTTCGCAAATAGCGTTCGACCGGATAATCGTTCGTATAGCCGTTGGCACCGTGAATTTCGATCGCCATCGAAGCGGCTGTTTCACTGCGAATAGTCGCTTGCCATTTCGCAAGACTCGCGGCTTTTGCTGACGGCAAACCCAGATTTTTCATCCAACCGCATTTCAGCCACAAAAGATGCGCCATTTCATAATCGGCTTCCATATTAGCGATCTTTTGTTTGACGAGCTGGAAATTAGCGATCGTTTGTCCTTGCACTTCGCGTGTATTCGCGTAGGCGACCGACGCGTCACGCGAAGCACGAATCACGCCGGTCGCGCCCGAAGCGACCGTGTAGCGACCGTTTTCAAGCGAGAACATCGCAATTTTGAAACCTTCGCCCTCGTTGCCGAGCATATTCGCCGCCGGAACGCGCACGTCCTGAAGCGAAAAATAACCCGTGTTTCCGGCTTTGATGCCGAGTTTTCCGTGCAAAGTCCCGGAAGAAAATCCGGGCATCGTGCGTTCGACAATAAAACAACTGATGCCGGAATGATCGCGCACTTTTTGTTTTTCCAAATCTGTCCAGCAGAAGAATAGAAAATGATCGGCAACATCGCCGAGTGAGATCCACATCTTTTCGCCGTTCAGGATCCAGTCGTCGCCGTCGCGTGTTGCGTGCGAACGCATTCCGACAACATCGCTTCCGGCGTTTGGTTCGGTCAAACCGAAAGTCGCCAGTTTTTCGCCTTTGGCTTGCGGAACGAGATATTTTTGTTTTTGCTCTTCGGTTCCCCAAGTTAATAAAGACAAGGAGTTTAAGCCAACGTGGACGCTCATCGCGACGCGCAAGAAGGTGTCGCAGGCTTCGAGTTCTTCACAGACGATGCCGAGCGAAATATAATCAAATCCCGCGCCGCCGTATTCTTCGGGAATACAAACGCCCATTAATCCGAGTTCCGCCATCTTGTCGAAAACCGAGCGTTCAAAGTGAGATTTTTCATCCCATCCTTTGATAAACGGCGCGACTTCGCCCGCACAAAATTCTTTAACGGTTTTTTGTAATGCAATATGTTCTTCGTTTAATTCAAAATCAATCACAGTTTTTATTTTCCTCTCTAATACGTTTTATATGATAAAATTTTGGCAAGATATTCCAAAACATCAGTTTATCATTTTGTAAATCATTGCGCGAAAAGCGATAAATAAGTTTCTTACTATGAAAAAATCAGTTACTTTACGTTGCATACATATTACGAGATGATAAAATTCGGGTAATTTCAGTGCGAAACGTAACTAAAAAGGTAATGCGTCAGTAAAAAGTTACAAATAAAATGGTTGATAAAAGAGCGGGCGCAAAGCACAATGGCATTAAGTTAAGCGAAAAGTCGGCATTAATTGTAAAACAGGCTGTTAGCCTGTTTATCGCGCCGCTAACCTGTTGATAATAAAGGAAAGCCGGAGAAACAGACTAACAGTCTGTTTTACGTTTTTTCCTTAACTTAATGCCATTGTGCTTTGCGCCCGCATTAGTTGAAACATAAATTCCTAACTTTTTACTGAGGCATTACCTAAAAAGAAAGAAATGACTATGAAAATCAATGATTTAAAAAGCGTCTGGCTAAAGACAGAGCCATAACAGAAATCAATTTGAGAATGCCGGAAGATGTTTTGGAAGATTTGCAGCGAATTGCTCCGCAGCTCGGATTTTCTAATGCCGAAGCCTTGATTCGCGCTTATGTCGGACAAGGCTTACGAAACGATTTGGCAAAACTTGAGCAAAAACCGGATATTTCTTCCCTTATCAAAAGTTTGCATCGCAAAGGCGTAAAAGCCGACGTTTTAGCCGATGCAGTCGCAGAAATAAATATACTTAAAGCCGCGTGATACCAATTTCCGAAGCCATCAAAATTATCGAGCGCGAAACATCTTCGCTTGCGTCAGAAACGATCGAATTGGAAAATTCGGTCGGGCGTATTCTGGCGGAAAATATCAAGGCCGATATGGATCTGCCGCCGTTTGACCGTTCGCAAATGGACGGGTTTGCGGTTCGCTCGGATGATATGAAAAACGCGCCCGCGCATTTACGGATCATCGGCGAATCGGTTGCCGGAACCGGTTTTGACCGGAAGATGAAAGCGGGCGAAGCCGTCCGGATCATGACCGGCGCACGTGTACCCGAAGGCGCCGATGCCGTCCAAAAGGTCGAATTAACAAAAGAAAACTATGGCTTTGTCGAGATTTTAGAAACCGCAAAACTTTTGCAAAACATCAACAAATGCGCTTCGGAAATCAAAAAAGGTGCGAAAGTTTTTAGTAAAGGCGAGCGCATCAGCGAACAGATGATCGCGGCAATCGCTTCGTTCGGTTATGCCAAATTAAAAGTTTTTCAAAAGCCGAATATCAAGATACTTTCGACCGGAAGCGAAATCGTCAACATTTCGGAAACTCCGCAAAAAGACCAGATCCGCAACTCCAACTCGATAATGCTGAAAGTTTTAGCGGAAAATGCGGGTGCTGAAACCGAAGTTTTGCCGCTTGTTCACGACGATTTTGAAACACTCAAAAATCAAATTGCCGAAGCTGTCAGTTTCAGCATCGAAGTTCCGATTTCTAAATTCAAAATAAACAAATCCGAAATCCGAAATCCGAAATCCAAGATCTTGATTATCACAGGCGGCGTTTCGGTCGGTGATTACGATTTTACAAAACCGGTTCTGCGCGAACTTGGCGCAGAGATCTTTTTTGAAAAGGTTGCGCTCAAACCGGGCAAACCGACGGTTTTTGCAAAATTGAATGACACACTGATCTTCGGACTTCCGGGTAATCCGGTTTCGGTTGCCGTGACGTTTTATTTATTTGTCCGTCAAACAATTTTGCAAATGCAAGCGGCAAAAAATTGCGAACTAAAACGCGGGTCTGCGATTTGTTCAGACAAGATTAAAGGCGCGAAAGAACGCGATTGTTTTTTGCCTGTTTCGCTTGCAACTCATAAAGACGGGCATTTGATGATCGAATCACTTCGCTTTTCAGGTTCGTCAAATTTCATCGCCTTTTCACGCGCCGACGCGCTGGTTTTTGTTCCGCAAGGCAAAAATCTTGAGAAAAATGAAGTTGCCGAGATTCTATTTTTGTAATAGTTTTGAGCCCTCTTTGACGCGGCAACCCGGCTAAATATGATTTGTTTGAATATGAAAGAAATGCCGCCTCAATGTAGGGCTTATTCAAAAGTCGCTACACCATCCGCCAAATATCTTTGCTTCGCCGCCTAGCGAGAATCGCTAGGTTTTGATGTCAGAACGCCCGACGCTGAAAGCGTCGAACAAATCGGCGATCATTGTTGCTCACTTTCAGCGAGCAATTCTTTGATTGTCACTTTCCTAGCGATTCTCGCTAGGCTATAATGTTTGTCATCTTCGATGACTCAAAGAAAACTTCCTACTTTGAATAAGCCCTACGCCTCAATGCTGAATTCAGAACTGTTTTTGAAATTTGTCCGACAAAGTTGTAACTTCATAGTTTATGCAAAATCCGGTTGCACTCGCGCACGAAGCAATTCACGAAGCTGTCGAAAATATCTTAAAGGATGCCGAACGAGGAAAAGTTTTAGATGTTCCGGCGGGCGAAGGCGCATTAACGTTGCGTCTAATAAATCTCGGCTTCGATGTTTTGTGCTGCGATCTTTACACTGAAATTTTCAAACTTGCGGACACGGAAATAAAGCGCGGAAATCTTGACCAAGTTTTGCCTTACGATGATAAATCTTTTGATTATATTGTTTGCGTCGAAGGTCTCGAACATATCGAAAATCCGGCGAACGCGATGCGCGAATTTGCGCGAATTCTTAAAAATGAAGGAACTTTGATCGTCAGCGTGCCGAATATTATGAATATCGAAGAGCGTCTGAAATGGCTTTTTAACGGTTACACTTCGCATTTCAAGCCGCTTTCGACCGAGGTTTTGCGCGACATTAAAAAAGAATTTGGCGGAATGGAAGAAATCGCGCTGCACGTTAACCCGATCGGTTATTCGGAAGTTCGCTTTCTGCTCGAAAAAAACGGTTTTCAACTGGAAAAAACTTTCCCTGACAAACCGAAGAAAAATTCGTGGGCGTATTTTCCGCTTGTCGGATTGATCAAACTAGCGGCGCGTTTTGCGTCGGAAAAGAAAAGAAAGGCGCGCTGGACCGATGAATTAAATTCCAAAGAGGTGTTGCTCGGCGGAAATACTTTAATCTTTAAGGCAAAAAAGAATTAAATCTTTTTGCCCACGCGCATACACGAAACAAACGAAAAAAGAAATAAATTTTTGGTTTTATTTTCGTGCTTTTCGTGTGTGCGCGTGGGCAGTAAAAATCTTATGAAAAAACTTTCGCATTTTGACGAACAAGGCAAGATAAAAATGGTTGACGTTTCCGACAAAGAAACGACTTCGCGGCGGGCAGTTGCGTGCGGGACGGTTTTGCTTTCGAAAGAAACGATTGAAATTTTGCTATCGAACGAAAACCCGAAAGGCAATCCGCTCGAAATTGCGCGAATCGCCGGAATTATGGCGGCGAAACGAACTTCCGAACTGATTCCATTGTGTCATCAGATAAATCTTTCAAAAGTTGACGTTAAAACCGAATTCACCGACTGCGGGATTTATATCGAAGCGGAAGCGAAAACAACATCGCAAACCGGCGTTGAAATGGAAGCATTGACCGCCGTTTCGGTTGCCGCCCTGACGATCTATGATATGTGCAAAGCCGTTCAAAAAGATATTG
>JANPDZ010000274.1:0-4518 GCA_031431735.1 Acidobacteriota bacterium
GGCATTTCTTGTGGATCAAATCCAACAAGGCTTCAATAAGTTGTTTCAAGAGGTCTGGAAAGGACTCGGGACGAAGCGCAAATTGTGGGAATCAATGCGAAGTGTGTTTCAAGTTTTAGAATTTGAAACAATGGAACAACTCTATCGAAAAATCGCATTACTCTACAGAATCCGACTGGAATAACCCAAAATGAGAATTGCTGATTAGAAACATTAAAAAGAAATGGGACGCAGATTTTCGCGGATTGAGCAGATGAGCGCAGATTTTTTTAGAAATCCGCGAAAATCCGTCGAATCGGCGTTCATCCGCGTCCCTTTTTTGACACTTTTCACCATGAATTTTGAGTTTGCAAACAACTTTTCAGTTCACCAATATTCAACCCCTGATTCGCATTATTAGACAATATAACTGAATTGTCTAATCACAACTCTCGTTTATGGTTTGTGTAAAGTATTGCATTTGAATCATTTTTCAGATTCTCAACTGTAATGTCTAATTGAACTCAAATTCAGTCAAATTAACAGATAAAAAGATGTCAAAAAACATTAATTTACTGACAAGTTTTTGCGGGAATCGCTTTGAGAAGTTTTTCGAGCCGAGCGATTTGTTCTTTCACTGCGCGGACATTTTTGCGGAAAGAGGAAAGCGAATCGTAGCTTTTTTGAGCTTCTAAAAGGGTTTTTCGTGCTTCGCAGTTTCGCTTTGCTTGTAAAAGAATTTCGCCGCGCCGAAGTAGAAAAGATTCCTTGCGCGGCATGGTCGCCGTTAATTTATCGAGCCGCGCAAGCGCCGCGTCGTAATTTTTGCGCCTGACTTCCAGATCAATTGCCGCTGTTTGCAAAGTGACGAGATTGCCGAATTTTTCGAGCCCCGCGTCCAAACCGCGTAAGGCTTCGTCAATTTGGCGGGCAGTTACCAGAGTTTCGGCGCGTTCGAGATAGATTTCGGCGGAATCTTTCGGCGAAATCGAGATCGCCTGCGTGAAATATTTGACCGCCGCGGCGGTTTGTTTGAGTTTGGCGGAAACCCGCGCCATCGTCAGCACGCCTTCAAAACCGTCAGGTTCTTTCGCTAAAAATTTTTCGAGTGCGAGTTTGGCTTTTGAATATTGTTTCGCATCAAGCCAGAGTTTTCCGCGCCCCAAATTCACGGCTACCGCCAAATTTGCATCGAGTTTTTCCGTTAGCACAAAATCCTTTTCGGAGTTTTTCCATTCCGCGTGCAGACGATAAAGTTCGGCGCGTTTGAGATAAAGCGCGGCGTTGTTCGGGTCTTTTTTGATCTCTTCCGTTAAGGCGACGATCTGTTCGTGCAGACCGTCGTGCGCCGAAATTGTCAGCGCAAACAGAATAAAGCCGATTATAAAAAGACTTAAAATTTTGAAAGTTTGCCTCAGATATTTTCTCAAACTAAACAACTGAGCATAAGTAATCAAGTATTTTGCTTCGTTCAGAGTCCAAACTTTAGTTTGATTGCCCGCCGCGCTTCGCTGGCGGGCACACGCTAAAGCGTGGACTCTGAACGAAGAATAAAATGTCGTAAAACTTATGCTCACCTGCTTAATTTACCGTTTCAGGGTTTTTGCCGTCAGGATGTTTGAATAAGCCGAATTTCCGCCCGTGTTGTAGGCGCGCACCCGATAGCGGTAACTTGTATTTTTCGTCAAGCCCGTGTTTGAAAATGTCGTGACATTTGCGCCGACGGTCGCGATTTGCGCAAAATTCGTGCAGGTCGCGCCCGTGCATCGTTCGATTTTGAAACCGGTTTCGTTTGAGGCGTTATCCGTCCAACTCAGATTTATCTGCGTCGTCGAAATGGTTGTTGCCGAAAGAGATGTCGGAGCATTCGGTACAGGCGGCAGTGCCGGTTGTGTAGTGGCGTTTGCCGTGTTTGTGTAAGCCGAATTGCCGGCGGCGTTCGATGCTCGAACGCGGAAAAAATACTGCGTCGCGGCGGAAAGCGAACCGGCGGAATAACTCGTCACATTGGCGGCGACTGTCGCAATTTCGGTGAAATTCGTGCCGTCGGTCGAGCGTTCGATCCTGAAATTATCTTCGTTGGTCGAGCCGTCCGTCCACGTCAAATTTATCTGACTTGAGGAAACTGTGGTTGCCGTCAAAGTGGTTGGCGGATTTGGCGCGGTCGGCGGAGTTCCGCCTTTAATGATTGTAAAATAATCGGCGATCGTGCCGTTTTCGCGCAGGAATTTCGCGTCCAGACGGTTGCCGCTGACATCTAAAACCATCGAACCGAGATTGTTTAAGGAGACAAACATTGCCGGATGATTCAAAAGTCCGCCCGAGGCTTGCCCCGAACTTCCCGCGACGGCATAAACCGCGCCTTCATTCGGCAGATTCGGACTCAAAGCCGATTTTGTATAGGCGCCATCAATGTTTTCGCGTCCGCCGCCCGCGTTTTTCTTCATCGAATTATTAAACGTCGTCGAATCGCCGTAATGCGAGTCAATCAAAAACGAACGCTCGTAAGAATGGCTGTGTCCGGCGAGAACCAAATCTACGCCCCAGCTCTCCAGGATAGGCAGAACATTTGTCCGCATTTCGATCAATTGCGTTTCCGTGTCGGAATTGTGCGAGCCTTTCGTGTAAGGCGGATGATGCCAGAAAGCGACAACCCACGGTTGTATGTTTTGCGACAGATCACTTTGCAACCACGTCAGCATCGGGCTGCCGACGGCGCGGCTCGAAGTCATCGAATCGAGACAAATAAAATGAATGTTGCCGTAATTGAACGAATAATATTTTTCCGTGCCGGAAGCCACGCCGCCGCCTTCGGTGCCGGTCGGGAGTGTGAACATCTGAAAATACGGCAGATTCGCCGGCGGATTGGTTGACTGCGCCGTGTCGTGGTTGCCGATCGTTGACCAGAGCGGCGTTTGTCGCAGAGTGGTCGGATACATATCAAAAACCGCCGTCTGATATTCCGTGTCCGTGCCATTGTTGTAAGCATTGTCGCCGAGCATCAAAAGCAGATTCGTGTAGGTCGTGCCGGTGTAATTCAGATAAGCGTTGCGGACGGCCTGCGCGTTTGCATTAGCCGTTCCCGAATCGCCCAAAATCCAGATGCGATATGGATCTGCCTGTCCCGTGTTGGGCGATGTGAAAAAGAAATGATTTGCGTCGTTGCCGTCGAGCGTCGCGGATGTCGAACCGATTGAATAGAAATATTTTGTGTTGGCGGTCAAACCTGTCAGACGAATTTCGTGTTCGGTCGTAAGGAGCGCATCATCCGCCGTTTGCGACAAACTTCCTTGCGTTGTGCCGAATTGTACGCGGCTGTCGGTTGCAATATTGGTTCGCCAGCGAACGGTCATCGCATTTGCCGTTCCCATTTGCAAGTAAGCACCGCGTGTGACGGAAGCTGTCGGCGCGGCGGTTTGCCCGATCAAATCGAAATCGAAACTGATGTCGGAACTCGTCGCGCCCGATTGATGAATCTCGACCGCCAGGACATTGTTTCCGGTAACGAGAAAGCCTGAATTGATAATTGCCTGCAAAAAGGTCGTTTCGTCTGCGCCGCCGATCGCCGTCGTTGCCGTCGTTTGATAACCGATCGCGCCCGTCGGCATATTATTTCGATAGATTTCCGCGCCGTTCAGATAAACGACCGCGCCGTCGTCGCGCAGAATGTCGAGCATCAAATTATTAAAATCCGCCGGATTCGCGACCGTAAATGATTTACGAAAATAGGTCGTGATGTATTTATTGTTGATATCTGCGCCGTAGCTGACGGTTGTGATTTCGTCGCCGTCGCCGTAACCAAGTTGTGCGTTTCCTGCTGCCCAAGCCGAATCATCAAACGCGGGCGCAGTCCAACCCGCGCCTTGATTCGAGCCGTTGTCGAGATATTTCCAATTTGCGCCGCGCGCGACCAAAGTCGTTTGAGCAAAAACGTTCGACGACAGAAAGACGAAACAAAAAACTGCGAACAGAATAAATTTTCTCATAATTTGATCTTTGAACCTTGCGTCGGGAAAATCTGAAAAGCTGATAAAATTTTAACTTTATTTCGGGAATTTAACAATACAGAAATTTCGCCTGTCGTAATGCGTCAGTAATAAGTTATGACTGGAGCGCAAGCGTCCCGCTTGCAAACGCCGCTGAAAAGCGGTGTTAAACGTTCTGATTCCTGAGAATATTGATAGAAAATGAGAGATTTGAGCGTTTTTCAAACGCTATGCAAGCGGGGACGCCTCTCGCTCCAGTCCTTAAAACTCATTACTGACGCATTACCGCCTGTCATTATCCGTATGAAAATTGCACTGCGCGCAATTGGTAAATAGTCCGCGACGGGTGAATTCATCGCGGACTTTGCCGATAATAAAAATCACTAAATTACGGTTCTAAAATTATATTGCTAACCTATTCAAGGGACAAAAACATTCGGAACCGGTCGGTCGCCACTGGTTCCGAATTGAACGATCTGTGTTCCGGCGGTTGATCGTTGAATGAACCAAGTTGAGTTTGAAGGTCGGAAAACCGTCAAATCAAACTTGCCGT
>JANPDZ010000275.1:0-2857 GCA_031431735.1 Acidobacteriota bacterium
TCCTATTTCTTCGTTTCTATTTCTCAAATTATTATTTTCAACTATTCTTCCCAAAATTCGGGTTTTTACTCTTAATTCGCCTGATTATTTCTTCTTGAGATTGAAAATATATTTGCTGATTTCCTTGCCCGCCGCGTCAACCACCGACAATCGGTTTAAGCCGTCAGCGAGATCTTCGGGTGAAATCGTGATTCGGATGCTCGTCTTGCCGCCCGGCGTTAGATTGCTTGCGATTATTTTATCGTTTAATTTAACCGATAACTTCTCGTCATTTTTAACTTCATCGGGCAACACCAGCCGCATCGTTATTCGTTTTGTTTCGCGTTCGACCGACAGATTTCGAGAAGATGTGTTGCCGCCACCACGGCTTGATAACGTTGGTGTCAGCAAGAACGTCGCTAATGTCGGTGCGCTCGGTTGGTTTGGTTTCGGGGTCGGTGTCAATTTGCGTTCCTTGCGAAGTTCTTCGAGTTCTTTTTCGATCCGCTCTTTTTCTTCGCTCACATTTTCGAGTTCGCCCGAAATGCGATCACCGGCTGAGCCCTGACTTTCCGCTTCTTTTTTAAGTTCTTCGACCCGTTCGTTAAATGTCGCGAGTTTGCTTTCGAGTTCTTTTTGTTTCTGCTCCCATTCTCGCGGCTGATTATTTTGCAGATCGGCAATTTCGCTGCTCTTGCGGCGGTTGTCAATCACCAAAAAGACGGTTGCAACGGCAAAAAGCAGCAGCAAGGTCGCCATTGAATAGCCGAATGCCAGAGTATTTACTTTGAACAAATCGGCGATCCTTTGCCAAATCGTCGTCGCCACCGGAACAGCTTTTTCTAGCGGTCTCTCCTCGTCAATCAGAGTTTGCAGTGCGACCGCATTGGCAATTTTGGTGCGCCGCTCCGGTAAATTTGCCAAACTTCGTTCAAATCTGACAAGTTCTTCCCCACCGAGTTTTTTACGGGCGTAAAGATCAACCAATTGATTTTCGAGATCGGCGATCTCATAGAAAAGTTCGTCGTTCTCGAAAAGCTCTTCTTCGACAGAATCACGTTCTTCGTCGGACATTTCACCGAACAGAAAACGCTTGATTTCCAGTTCATTCATTTGAGTATCGGTGTTCTGCGTCATTGCACATCACCTCCTTGCTTATAAGTGTCCGAATTTGGCATTTTGGTTACAAAGAGCCGCGCCACACATTCATTGATACATTTTTCTAAACGTTGACGCATATAGCAGGCTTTTGTTTTCAAGGCTCCGCTCGACTTTCCTAATTCTACTGCCAATCTTTTGCGGGTATCTTTGAGTTTTTCGTTGTCTTGATTGTCATAAAAACCGAGAATCAATTTACGGTCAACAGTATCCGGGACAATCTCTGCAAGACATTTTCGCAAACATCGCATCCGGTCATCCGGATCTTCATATTGTTTGATTTCGGGCGATGTAAATCCTTCGGGCATATTATCGTCGCCGACGGCTACTTCTTTGTGTTTGCGGATGTATTCCAGCCACACAAAACGTAAAACCTCACAGGCATAAGCCTTGATGTTTAGTATTTCTTCGCCTTTTTCCAGTTTTAAGGCGACGCGGTCAAGTGCCGTATCGGCAAGCGAATCGGCATCGGTTTCAGAACAACCTTTCCACGTCAGACATTTGACGAGTTTTTGCTGAAGCAGTAAGTATTTTTCAGCGGCTTGGTTCGGGTCAGTATCAAGCCGGAGCATTAGTTTCTCAAAAGCAGTTGCGGTCAAAGCGGACACTTATTTTTTTCCTCCGCGTCTTTGTGATAAATAAAACAACGAATCGCCGAAATTCGATAATTGAACTTCAAAGGGTTTCAGGCATGATCCTGTAAAAAACGTTAAATCTCCGATTTTCAGTCAGATGCCGCAAAACTTTTTAGCGATTTGCTAGAATTATAGGCTATCTTCAAGCAAAGTCAAGATTTTTTTAGCGACCCGACGTAATGCGTCAGTGATGAGTTTTAGCGACTGGAGCGCAAGCGTCCCCGCTTGCATAGCGTTTGAAAAACGCTCAAATCTCTCATTTTCTATAAATATTCTCAGGCATCGAAGCGTTTAACACCGCTTTTCAGCGGCGTATGCAAGCGGGGACGCTTGCGCTCCTGTCAAAACTATTTACTGACGCATTACCGACCCGACGCTTTCACCTGGGATGTTACAGATATTAGGAATTTCTTGACTTGCTTCGGGTAATGCGCTAATTTTACATTTACCTTAAAAGTGTTTTGGGAAATCAAATGTTGTTTAACGGCTATTTTTTCAACTGAGATTTTTCAATTACTTATGTCTTTCGTTTCTGTCCTTACTATAAAGTCTAATTTTAAGGAGATATTTATGACAATTGCTTATTTTCTCAATAGATTCAAGTTGATTATTGGCATATCGTTTACCTGCCTATTCTTCGGTCAAAGCCTCTTTGCTCAAGACTTTGGTCTCGGACTTCCGAGACCAAAAGGCACCCCAGGCCCCCCAGGTACTCTTATTGTTATAAGCATCCAAACCGCTGCTATCACACTCGACCCTCTTTTTCCCGGAGCAGATATCCAAAAAATCACAGACTATAACGGAACAGCTATTTTTGAAAGTCTTAAATCTGGAAATTATAAAGTGACTGCCTCGCTTGATGGTTACGAATCGGAAGTAATTGAAATATTAGTTCCATCGAAAGAAACAACAATAATCTCGCTAAAGCTAACGCGCCTTACAAACCTAATAATGCGAATCAGGAGTTGAAAATAAGATAGCAAACCCACAAAAGAGTTGTAGAATTCAGTTTATGGAACTTCAACTCATTCAACTTTATCTGTGGGTTTGCTTGGTTTATGATAAACATCCGATGTTGAAATATC
>JANPDZ010000276.1:0-5324 GCA_031431735.1 Acidobacteriota bacterium
GTGTTCAATAAGTTACATTTTTCATAAAATCGCTAAAAACCAAATTTCAGGCGTTTTTTGTGAAAATGAAAAATTCATCGTTTTGAAAAATCGCTAAAAAAGACAAAAACTGCGAAAAAATTTGCCAAAAACTTGCAAAAAGTGTCAAAAACTTGCAAAAAATATTGCCATATTTGACATATAAATCTAAGCTGTATAAGCATTTAACTACTTTTTAAGGAACGACTAAATAAACCTTCAACTCTTTTTTAGCCATAATTTTATTTCAATCCGTAGATTTGATTTTAATTACTTCAACAACTTTTTCGCTTTCTCAATCACATTCTCAATGGTAAAACCGTAATCGCGGAAAACGTCTTCAGCGGGTGCGCTGGCACCGAATTTGTCAACGGTCAGCGTGTCGCCCGCATCGCCGACGTATTTTGACCAGCCTAAACTTACTCCGGCTTCGATTGCGAGACGCGCTTTGACTGATTTCGGCAAAACCGATTCCTTGTAGTCGGCGGATTGTTCGTCGAAAAATTCCCAGCACGGCATTGAAACAACTCGTGTCGGAATATTTTCGGTTTCGAGCTGTTCGCGGGCTTGCATCGCCAGACCGACTTCCGAACCGGTTGCGATCAGAATCAATTTCGGCTCATTGTTTGAGGCTTCGGCTAAAATATACGCGCCTTTTGCCGTGTTTTCGGCAGACGCGAATTTTGTGCGGTCAAGAAGGGCGACCTTTTGACGCGAAAGCGCGAAAGCCGTCGGCGCATGGCGGCGAAGGATGGCAAGGCGCCAGGCTTCGCGGGTTTCGTGCGCGTCACACGGGCGAATGACGGCGAGATTCGGAATCGCTCTTAAGGCGGCGAGATGTTCGACCGATTGATGCGTCGGACCGTCTTCGCCAAGCCCAATTGAATCGTGCGTGAAAACGTAAATCACTTGCGCGTTTGAGAGCGCGGCAAGCCGAATTGCCGGGCGCATATAATCGGAAAACGTCATAAACGTTCCGCCGAAAGGAATCAAACCGCCGTGTAGCGCGATGCCGTTCATCGTCGAGCCCATCGCGTGTTCCCGAATTCCCCAATGCAGAATGCGACCTTCGTAAGAACCGGCTTGTAGCCCGACAGAAGATTTGATGTCCGTATTATTTGACGGCGCCAGATCAGCCGAACCGCCGATCAACGCGGGAATTTTGGCGGCGATCGCGTTAATCACTTCGCCCGAATAAGCGCGAGTCGCTTTGGCTTCCGCGTTTTCAAACGTCGGCAATGAATCTTCCCAACCGGCGGGCAATTCGTCTTTGATGATCTGCCCGAAAACTTTGCCTTCGTCGGCGTATTTTTCGGCGTAGGCGGCAACCAGTTCGTTCCAATCGTTTTCAAGCTGTGCGCCGTTTTCAATCGCTTCGCCGAAATGCGCGTAAACTTCGTCGGGAACGTAAAAGTGTGCGTCTTCGTCCCAACCCAAATTGCGTTTCGTTTCGCGGACGGCTTCTTCGCCGGGGGCGTCCGAATGCGCTTTGTTGGTGCCTTGTTTCGGCATTCCGAAACCGATAATCGTTTTGACGCGAATCAGCGAAGGTTTGTCGTCAACGGTTTGCGCTTCAATAATCGCCGCTTCGATCGCTTCCAGATCGTTGCCGTCTTCGACGACCGAAACATTCCAGCCCGCTGCCTCAAAGCGTTTCGTGACATCTTCGGTAAATGCCAGATCGGTCGAGCCTTCGATTGTGATCTTGTTGTCGTCGTAGAGATAAATGACATTTCCGAGTTCGAGATGTCCCGCCAGACTCGCCGCTTCATACGAAATTCCTTCCATCAAATCGCCGTCCGAACAGATCGCGTAAACATAATTATCAACCAGCGGAAAATCTTCGCGGTTAAACGTCGCCGCCAAGTGAGCCGAAGCGATTGCCAACCCGACACCGTTGGCAAAACCTTGCCCAAGCGGTCCGGTCGTCACTTCGACGCCCGCCGTTAAATGATTTTCGGGATGTCCGGGCGTTTTTGAATGAAGCTGACGAAAACGCTTGAGCTCATCCATCGAAAGATCGTAACCCGTCAGATGAAGTAGCGAATAGATCAGCATCGAACCGTGTCCGCCCGAGAGAACAAAGCGGTCGCGGTTAAACCATTTCGGATTTTTCGGATTATGCCAAAGGAATTTTGTCCACAAAACGTATGCCGCCGGAGCCATTCCCAAAGGCAAACCCGGATGTCCCGAATTAGCTTTCTGAATCGCGTCTAGCGATAAAGTTCGGATCGTGTTAATGCAAAGTTGGTCAATATTTTGTTGTGTCATCGGCGCAGTTGTCATAATTTTTTGTTAAAAACAGAGAATCTTCTAATAAATTCTCTGCGCTGTTTTAGTTCAATCAATTAAAAGATTATAAAACCTTTCGTGTCTTTCCCTCGCTTTGCGGTAAACCGCGTGGCGATTTTTATCAAACTTAAATTCACGTCCCCTTGGCGTGCGCAGTTTTTCAATACTTTCTATTTTGCCAATTGTTTCGAGCGCAAGCAAAACCGCGCCGCGTGATGAAGCTTCGCGGACATCGGGCAAAGTCATATTTTGTGCCAGAACATCGGCAATGATCTGCGTCCAAACGGGCGATTCGCGCAGTGCGCCGCCCGAAGCGATGATGCATTTTATTTCTAAAACTTTATTCAATTGATCGTAAACTTCAGCGAAACGATACGCGACCGATTCGAGCGCGGCTTGCACAATATCAATCGAATCAGTCGCCGATTTCAAACCCACACAAGCGCCGTGCGCCGTTTCGTGATAGCCCGTGCTGCGTTCGCCCGCGAGAAATGGCAGAAACGTCAACTCGTGCGAATCAGGTGCGCGTTCGGCGATTTTGTTTTCAATTTCGTCATCAGTTCCGGCAAGTTTCAGATTATCTTTGAGCCAGCCGTAAAGTCCGCCGCCGTCAGACAGTGCGCCGCCCATAATGACGCGCCTTCGGTCAATCCGGTAACACCATAAACCGGCGGGAATTTGTTTCGGCGGACCGCCCGTGAAAGCGACGCGCATCGCGCCCGAAGTTCCGACCATCAACGCCGCTTTTGACTTTTCCGTGCAACCCGCGCCGATATTGTTTGCCGCGCCGTCGCCGATTGCCAAAAACCATTTCGCGTTTTTCAACCTCGCCCAACGCTTGGCATATTTCGAGTTGAGCCCGAAAGTTTGCGAATCTTCCGCAACGATTTCGGGCAAGTTTTCGCGTTTGATTTTCAAAAATTCGATTAATGGCGCGTCCCAATCATTCAAACGAATGTCAAAAATTCCGGTGGCCGAAGCCATCGAAACACTCGTTTGCGATTCGCCGAATAATTTAAGCGCGGCAAAATCGCTGAACGACAGCCATTTGTCGGTTTTTTCAAAAATTTTCGGTGATTCATTTTTGAGCCAAAGCAGTTTTGCTGTCCAAAAACTTGAATGAAATCGCGCGCCGGTTCGGTTGTGAACTTCGGTTTCGTTTAAGTTTTCCCTTAAGACGGAAACAAATTTTTGGCTCCGGGTGTCTGCCCAACCGAAAACTTTGGTGGTCGGTTTGCCGGTTTTATCAACACCGACCAAACTATGCCAAAATGACGAAGTTGCGACCGTACAGATCTCGCCTTCGAGGCTTTCAGATTTCTCCAAAACATCGTCGATCGCCCGTTCAATCTGAGCAACTGCTTCTAATGCCTCGATCTCTGCGCCGCCGTCTTCGGTCATTTTAAGCTGACGCTCGTTTTTGACCATTGTGTCAGGCAAAACATTGCCCCGCAAATCATAGAGTGCGGCGCGAACGCTCGAAGTTCCAATGTCTAAGGCTAAAATAAATGGTATTTTCAAGGTTTTACTTTTAAAATAAGTTTAATCGAAAATTAACGGTAAGAAAAATCGGTTTTTAAATAGTTTTGTCTTTGCAACGAAGCCGCTTTGAGTTATTATAAACGGCAAAACTCGCTGTTTTTTTTGTCTTACAAAGTAAG
Source organism: Acidobacteriota bacterium (assembly GCA_031431735.1). Lineage (GTDB taxonomy): Bacteria > Acidobacteriota > Blastocatellia > Pyrinomonadales > Pyrinomonadaceae > JAFDVJ01. The sequence goes on from JANPDZ010000276.1 coordinate 3,972, forward strand.
GAGAATCGAAACTTAATGAAAAATTGTCAAATATGTGGTAATCAAAACTCGGATGATATGCGGTTTTGTTTGAATTGCGGCAAACCGCTGCCCGATGCGCCAATGGTTTTTAATTTACAAGACAGCGGTTCGCAAGGCGGACAACCAAGCAGTCCCGGAACCAATCCATACGGCAAAAGTATGGAAACGCAGTTCGGGAAACCGGCGACTTTTCAGCAACCGCAGCAAAATTATTCGATGGTTCCGCCACCCAAATCTGGCGGCGGCGGCAGTAAAAAAATCTTTATCGCGGTCGGCGGCGTGGTTGCTTTATTTTTATTGATCCTGGTCGCCGTTGGCGGAATCGTTGGCTATAATGTGATTTGGAAGAAAAAAGAGGTTGTTTCGACATCGCCAACCCCGACAACTTCGCCAACTGCGTCGCCGTCTGCTTCGCCGAGTCCGTCATCGTCAAAATCGGCATCGCCGACACCGAAACCGTCAGAGTCGCCGAAATCAAGTGAATTTGACAATGTAAAAGTCACTTTCAAAAAAGTTTGGGTTGATTATAACAAAACTGAAGCTGGTGAACTTGGAATGTGGATTCATCTAAAGTTTGAAGTTACAAAGATGAAAGACGTTGATTCGTATGCGATTGTCTATTTCCAAAAATCGGACGGAACCGCTTTAAGCAACGGCACCGGAGAATATCAGTCCAAAGATGGCGATGTTGCAGTGAAAAAGGCACTGAAGCCGGGTTTTGACCCGACTGTTTACGAAGATTTACAACTTTTTATGCCGTACAGCCAGTTAAATCTGACAACAGGAAAATATAATCTGAAAATGGATATAGATTTAGTCGATGAGGACGAAGGGATGATCAAACATATGGGGTACAATGAATTCAAATACGAGAAAAACTAGATTTTTCTGAAATCTAAAAAGGAGTGAAATAGCATAAAACTATTTCACTCTTTTTTCTTTTAAGCACCGAGAACTTTCTTAAACCACCAGCGCAGACCAACAAAAAGAAAACGATAATCTTTGAAAAATTCGGGCGGTTTGCCTTCAAAATAATGCCCGATAAATTGCAAAACCCAACCGAGGACAAATAAATACCTCACATCTTGTAATTTTAAGAAAGCTTGGATACTTGAAAAAACGCTTTGTTGAAAAAAAAAGACTTAGCAATTTCAGGTTCACCCATAAACTCTGTAAAATAGCTTAAATTGCCCTAATAATGCGAATCAGGAGTTGAAAATAAGATAGCAAACCCACAAAAGAGTTGTAGAATTCAGTTTATGGAACTTCAACTCATTCAACTTTATCTGTGGGTTTGCTTGGTTTATGATAAACATCCGATGTTGAAATATC
>JANPDZ010000277.1:0-4343 GCA_031431735.1 Acidobacteriota bacterium
ATTTCCGCAACCGAAATTTCACAATCAATCGAAGCCAAATAAATTTTATCATCAAGCGCATTATATTCACGATGAAGCCAAGCATCCGCGCTCTGTTTCGTGTAAAGAGCAATATGCGGATCGTTTTGGTCAATCAGCAGATACTCGGTAAAACTTTCGATTGATTTATAATATGTAAATTTCAAACCGTTATCAAATGATTGTGTCGAAGGCGATAAAACCTCAACAATTAACGACGGATTTACCAAAACACGCAAACCGTAGAAATCTTCAAAAATTCGCTCACCGCAAATAGCCGTTACGTCAGGATAGCGATAAGGCGGATAAATTGGAACTTTGACGCGAAGATTTGAGCCATAAACTTTGCATCCGCGTCCGCGAAGTTTGTTTTTTAATTCGGTTGCAATATTTATGACAATATCTTCATGCGTATCGCTTGCACCAGCCATTGACCAGACGTTGCCCTCGAAATATTCCAAGCGTTCTTCCAAAGCCTTTTCAAGTTCGGCATATTCTTCCAAAGTATAATTATGCTTGGCGGCGAGATTTTGCATGGAACTATTCTAATACATCCACGAAGAAACACGAAGATTACACGAAAATTTATCATAATTTTTTCTTCGTGAATAATGTTTTTATTGATTTAAGAGTTGCCGCAGAACATACGGCAGAATTCCGCCGGCTTTGTAGTATTCGACCTCAATCGGCGTATCAATTCTCAAGGTCAGCGTGATGTCTTCGACGCTTCCGTCAGCCCGATTTATCTTCAATGTAACGTCTTGACGCGGCTTAATATCAACGTTTTCCAATCCGATCAGATCGAATGTTTCGCTTCCGTCGAGATTCAGAGTTTGCGCGTCCTGTCCTTCTTTGAACTGCAACGGCAGAACGCCCATGCCGACCAGATTTGAACGATGAATACGCTCAAACGATTGAACAATCACGGCTTTGACACCCATCAGCCGCGTGCCTTTTGCCGCCCAATCGCGTGAACTTCCCGTACCGTATTCCTTACCGCCGAAAATAACGGTCGGAACATTTTCAGCTTGATATTTAACGGCCGCATCATAGATCGTTGTGTCTTCGGAAGGTTCGGGTTGATATTTCGTAAATCCGCCTTCGATCGGCGCAACCATCAGGTTTTTGATGCGAACATTGGCAAATGTGCCGCGCAGCATGACACGGTCGTTGCCGCGCCGCGAACCGTAAGAATTGAAATCTTCGACCGGAACGCCCAATTGTTGTAAATAAAGACCGGCGGGCGAACTCGGTTTAATCGCACCGGCGGGTGAAATATGATCGGTCGTTACCGAATCGCCAAAGATCGCCAACGCTCTCGCGTTTTTAATATCCGAAAACGCACCTGTTTCCATTGAAAAATCATCAAAGAACGGCGGTTCCTGAATATAAGTTGAATTCACGTCCCATTCATAGACCGCACCGGTCGAAGTCGGAATATCGTTCCAAAGCGGATTTTGTTCGGCAAATTCGCTGTAAAGCCGTTTGTAAGTTTCAGGGTCGAACGCCGCTTGAAGCTGTTCTTTGACTTCATCGAGCGAAGCCCAGATGTCTTTCAAAAACACGTCGTTGCCTTCAGTGTCCTGCCCGATCGGATGCAGATAAACGTCTTTGATGACCGTTCCGGCAAGCGCGTAAGCGACGACGAGCGGCGGCGACATCAGGAAATTCGCTTTGATATTTTGATGAACACGCGCCTCGAAATTGCGGTTTCCTGACAAAACCGACGCGGCGATCAAATCGTTTTCGAGAATCGCTTCTTCGATTCCGGCATCGAGCGGTCCCGAATTACCGATACAAGTGGTACATCCGTAGCCCACTAAATTAAAGCCGATTTGATCCAAATAGGGTTGCAAACCTGTTTTATTAAGATATTCAGTGACGACACGCGAACCGGGTGCAAGCGAAGTTTTGACGTATGACGGAACTTTCAAACCCTTTTCGACGGCTTTTTTCGCGACGATTCCGGCGGCGATCATAACCGACGGATTCGATGTGTTTGTGCAGCTCGTAATTGCCGCGATCAGCACATCACCGTTGCCGACCGAGGTCGTTTGCGTCGGCGTTTCTTCGTGCAGATCTTCAACGCGATCGGGTGTCGGGCGATTGTTCATCATTTCGACTTCGGTCTTGACGCTTGTGTTTGTCGCCGTGGTATCGTTCAGAACAGGAAGCGGGATTGATTTCGACGATTGTTCGCCGCCGCCTTCGGCAGTTTGCGTCTGTTTCACGCCTAATGTCACCATAAAGCGTTTTTCGAGTTCGTCTTTGTCTTTGCCGTAACCGCCATCTGCGACTGCCTGACTGAATAATTCGATAAATCTGTCATCCAACGCCGAAAGTTCGATCCGGTCTTGTGGACGTTTCGGTCCCGCCACGGCCGGCGTAATCGTTTCCAAATCGAGATTCAAAGTAATTGAATAATCAACCTCGCCTTCTTGGGGAATTCCAAACATTCCCTGCGCCGTGTAGTAATTTTTGATGGTTTCGATCTGCGCTTCATCGCGTCCCGTCGCGCGAAAATAATCGAGTGTTTTTTCGTCCGTGCCGAAAAAGCCCATCGTCGCGCCATATTCGGGAGCCATATTGGCGATCGTCGCACGGTCGGTCGCGTGCAGGCTTGCTGCGCCTTCGCCGAAAAATTCGACGAATTTGCCGACGACGCCCGCTTTGCGAAGCATTTCCGTGACGCGCAAAACCAAATCCGTTGCGGTCGCGCCCTGCGGCAACGTTCCCAACAGATTAACGCCGACCACATCAGGCGTTAAGAAATAGACGGGTTGCCCGAGCATTCCGGCTTCGGCTTCGATTCCGCCGACGCCCCATCCGACAATTCCCAACCCATTGATCATCGTCGTGTGTGAATCTGTTCCAACCAGTGAATCAGGATAATAAACGCCGTCTTTTTCAAAAACGCCTTTCGCCAGATATTCAAGATTGACCTGATGAACGATGCCGATTCCCGGCGGCACGACGCGAAAGCCGTTAAAGGCTTGCGTTCCCCATTTAAGAAATTTATAGCGTTGTGCGTTGCGCATAAATTCGGTTTCCATATTGCGTGTGTAAGCGGTTTCTGAACCAGCGTAATCAACCTGGACTGAATGGTCAATGACCAGATCTACGGGAACAAGCGGTTCGATCACGCCGACATCTTTGCCGAGTTTTTGAACTGCCGAGCGCATCGCCGCCAGGTCAACGAGAAGCGGAACGCCCGTAAAATCCTGAAGGATGACGCGGGCAACCGTGAACGGAATTTCTTCCGAGCGCTCATCGCCGGCGACCCAACCGGCAAGCGCTCGAATATTTGCCTCGCTGACTTTTTTTCCGCCGTCAAAATTTCTCAAAACCGATTCCAAAACGATCCTAATTGAAACCGGTAAGCGCGAGATTGCGCCAATCCCTTCTTTTTCCAATTGCGGCAGAGAATAAAATACTCCATCTTTGCCGTCGCCCGTTTTGAATGTTTGTCGTGTGTTAAAAAGATTATGTGTCATATTAGTTTGATAAATTTGAAAAACTATAAAAACATCAGGTAAATCAATGTTTAAGTTTAAAATCCATAATCAAAAAACTCAAGCCTATATTAGCTTTAGTAATTTTTTTCATCTAGCCGTCCGCGCAGATTTTCGGAACTAATAATTTAGAGTTGAAAGGCAAAATCCTATTTTGAGAAATTTACTTGAACAACTTCAACTCTCGTGTAAAATGCTATTAGATACTATAATTTTGCACCATTCACTTTAACTTAAACAAATATGAAACACGGAAATGAGAAAATCTTTCTTCTGATTATCGCATTTCTATTGATTTCTCTCTTCACTCAACCCAACTTTGCCGAACATTTGCCGGTTAAAATTTTCACTTCTGCCGATGGGCTCGGAAGCAGTTTTGTTGATTATTTGATGCGCGATTCGCGTGGCTTTATGTGGTTTTGCACCCGCGACGGGCTTTCGCGTTTTGACGGTTCGCGGTTTGTCAATTATCAGATCGGTGCCAAGGATTCGCCCCCGGGCATCGAGAGTATTTATGAAACCCGCGACGGAATGTATTGTATTTCAACGACCGGCGGCACCTATCGTTTTAATCCGAACTCCATCTCACAACCCGCCGCCGCGACGCCGCGGCTCAATGCCGAATTTATCTCCGATGGACGCGGACAGTTTTTTGAAGACAGTAGCGGGACACATTAGTATCTACACAAGTTCTTTGATTCCAAACAAAGCCTCGAAGAGGCGTAATGTAATAGCCTGGCGCACCGCGCCAGGTCAAACAATCACCTGCGCGGCAAGCCCTGAAAGGGCGAAATTATCAATATTGCGCCCTTT
>JANPDZ010000278.1:0-1500 GCA_031431735.1 Acidobacteriota bacterium
AAACCAATGATGTTTTGATCTTCAAATAAAACTTCCCCGCTCGTCGGTTCGTGAAGCCGCAAGATACAACGCCCGACGGTTGATTTACCGCAACCCGATTCGCCGACCAAACCGAGCGTTTCGCCCGCCAGAATATCAAACGAAACATCGTCAACCGCCCGCACGACATCGTCCGAATTTTCGACTGCGAAATGTTTGACGAGGCTTTTGATCTGAACGAGTTTCGATTTTTTTGTTTTGACGGCACTATTTTCCATTCTTCTTTTTCTGTTCCACTAATTTTAGGGGCGTTATATTAAGCTTCAAGTAAATTAATTTTAACGATATTTTGCAGTTTATTGATTTTAGTTCAACGACATCAGTTAAATCTTCAAAAAATTTTAATGTCCACTCGTTGTTTCTTTGTCGGGCGTAGTGTTCGACTCTGACACGGTATTGTGAAACCAAAATGTAATCTTTCAATGAACTTAACTTGAAATAATCTTCCGCTTTTTCACCTCTATCACGTTTTTCAGTTGATTTGGATAAAACTTCAAAAACCACAATCGGATTAAGTAAAGTTTTGTCGTCATCAACGGTTAAAATATCGCCACAAGCAACGGCAACATCAGGATAAACATTGTGCCCGCCGCGAACACGAATACGAAATTCGCCGGCGTGAACTTCGCAATCACTGTCACGAAGTTGAAGACTCAGTTCAGTTGAGATATTTGTTCCGGCCAAACTGTGCTTTCGCGTTCCGCCAGCCATAGAGAAAATCTCGCCATCCATATATTCGTGTCTGATTTTAGACTTTTCTTCAAATGCCAAATACTCTTCTTCGGACATAATTTTTTCAGATTTTGCCTGATTCATTTTTTATTTCTCCAATCTTCCTTGATGATTGCCCAGCGTTCATGGTCGCGCCAACGTCCGCCAATTTTTAAATACTTTCGCGAAAATCCTTCTTTCGTAAAACCGCACCGCTGTAAAACCGCGATCGAAGGTTTGTTTTCGGGTTGAACATTTGCCTCGACGCGATGCAGTTTCAAATTATTAAAAGCGTGGCGCAAAATCAAACCGACGGCTTCGGTCATCAAGCCTTTGCCGATAAAATCTGCAAAAAGATAATAGCCGAGATAACAATTTTGGAAACCGAGCCGAAAGATCTGGGACAGATTTACCGCGCCAATGATTCTTTCGTCCGAATTTAGACAAATCAGTAAAAATTCATTCTCTTTCGCCTCGCTTCTTTCGACAAAACGCAGAAAACTTTGTTCATCTTTCGCCGGATTGACCAAATTGCGATGAAATTTTCGGCTTGATTTGGCTGAAAATATAAACTCTGCGCAATCTTCAATTATCGGATAACGCAGATAAAGTCTTGTACCTCGCAATCTCAAATTTTCGTTTTTCATCATACAAAACGCATCTGACTTTGACATCATTTGCTAATTCAGTCAGCGGTATCGTGCCGTTTGTGCAAATATCCATCCGCTTTTCGCAGCGCGGCGCGAAATG
>JANPDZ010000279.1:0-2988 GCA_031431735.1 Acidobacteriota bacterium
CATATTTCAAATCTTAAACCTGATAAATAAACTTTGCAATAATTTCCCGGCTAACTTTTCTCGCTTCAACCGCCGCCGGCTGTTTCTTCGTCGCGACAGCAATTTTCAATCTTCATCATTAACGATGCTATTTTCTATCAAACGATGCTATTTTCTATCACCGGAAAAAGGAACGAATAAGCAACTCGCCAATGTTCGCGCTCATTAACGCAAATTGAGACAGTTTTTTGATTAAGTGCCGTCACGTAACCGTATTTCTCTCGATTTTGCTTGTCAACAAAACCAACCAAATCGCCGACTCTCAATTGACTTCGGTCAAGTCCTTTTGTTGAACTGCTTGTAATGTCTGTTTTAACATTGTCCAAATTGACCATACAATAACGAATACTCCAGGTTCGATGGTCGAGATGATTATGAACGTCTAATCTCGTCCGGTTTAATTTAATGACGGTTGCTTTAACAAGATGATTTCTCTCGTCATCAAAAAATGTGATTTCCATTCCCGGGCGAAGTCTCCTTTTGACTTGGGAAAGACGCTCCGGTTTATCAAGCTGTTGCCTGATTGCGACGCTTAATCGAAACAAATCAAACAACGAAGCTGAATTCAAATCATCAAAAATTCTTGAATAATCCATAATCCTGTTCAGACCTCTTTTATAATCCAACCGCCGCCGATAACTTCTTCGCTGGTTTCCAGATCGTAGAAGATCGTCGCCTGTCCGGGGGTGATGGCGGATTGCGGTTCGTCGAAAACGATTCGCGCCCGTGCTTCGGGCAAAGCGTAAATGGTCGCCAACGCCGGTTCGTGCCGATAACGCACTTTGACAAAGACGCGAACCGATTGGTCGGGCGCGTCAAATGCCACCCAATTGACACCTTTCGCAATGAATTCCGATGAACGCAATTCTTCCTTTTCGCCCGCGATGATCTGGTTACGGGCGCGTTCGATCTGCAGGACGTAAAGCGGCTTTTCGTGCGCGATGCCTAAGCCGCGCCGTTGACCGATCGTATAGCGGTGAATTCCTGTATGCTCGCCGATCTTTTCGCCTTTTGTATTAACGATCTCGCCGCCCACAGGCAATTCGTCGGCGCGGTCTTCGTGTTCCAAATATCTATCAATAAAACCCGAATAATTGCCGTCGGGCACGAAACAAATTTCCTGCGATTCCTGTTTTTCGGCGGTGTAGAGGTTTGCTTCGCGCGCAATGTCGCGCACCTCGCTTTTGAGCATTTCGCCCAAAGGAAAATATGAACGTGAAAGCTGGTCTTGTGTCAATTCCCAAAGAAAATAGCTTTGATCTTTCCAATGATTACGACCGCGAAAGAGCCGGTAACGATTGGCTTTTTCATCATATTCAACCCGCGCGTAATGTCCGGTCGCGACCTTGTCGCAACCTAAACTGATCGCCATTTTGTCTAAAGAAGCGAATTTCAGACGCGAATTGCACGCGACACACGGAATCGGCGTTTCGCCGTCGAGATAACTTTGGACGAACGGTTCGACGACGTCGCGCTCAAAATCTTTTTCGAGATTGAGAACGTAAAACGGAAAGCCTAAACTTTCGGCAACGCGCCGCGCATCATAAACATCATCGAGCGAACAACAGCGCGACGGTAACGGATCGCCGTTTTCGTCAACCGAAATTCCGCGCCGCTGATTCCACAATTGCATTGTAAAACCGACGAGCTCGTGTCCTTGTTCTTTTAAAAGTGCCGCCGCGCTTGAGGAATCCACGCCGCCGCTCATTGCTACTGCTATTTTCATCTATCACCCCCCCAAATATTGCCCTTTTGGACAATCAATGTTATTTTACTTTTCAATTGTAACAAATTTGCTCTACAAAATAGTTTCACAATCTTTCAAATAGGGAGAATTTGGAATGAAAAAATGTCCGCAATGCAATAATTCTTACGGCGATGAAAATCTTTTTTGTTTGAATGACGGTACGCCTTTGACCGCCGAACTGCGACCGACAATGGCTTTTAACCATCATTTACCGGAAACAAAAGATCTGTCTTTTGTCGTAGATTTGGCGCAAAATGAAGAAACGCCGACGCAAGTGGTGCCGTTGCTGCCGATCATCAATCCGCCCCAACCGACACAAAAAACAAGCGGCGCGAAAAATTATCTGATCGCTTTATTGCTCGGATTATTGATTGGCGGCGGTTTGGTTTTGGCGACCATTTTTTTGATGAAAGATTTTGGCGAAACAAAAAACGACGTCGCGGTGATGCCAAATACAAATCACAATCAAAATAAGAATCTATCGGAAAATAAAAAGAGCGAAGAACTAAAAAAAGATTCGACGGTCGTTTCAAATACAAATGAAATAAATTCGGTCAAGCCGGCGGCAAACGCCGATATTACCAATAAACCCGCTGACGACAACGCAAACAAGTTAAAAAGGGAGGAAGCCGAAAAGAAAAAGCGGTTGAGAAATTTTAATGGGCGGACAACCGCCTTGAATGTAAATTTGCGGCTTGCGCCAACCGATTTATCGGAGTCGTTAGATGTCTTGCCCAACGATGAACCGATCAAGGTCGGGAAACCTGCCAATATTAATAGCCCTTGGTATCGCGTTGTCACAATTTCGGGTAAAAAAGGCTGGATTCACGGCGATTGGATAAAATGCGTCAATCCTAAAACTGAATCAGAAGTGCCGTGTCCAAGCTAAAATTGATGTTTTGGAAGCAATGCCTTAGTAGAAAGTTCAAGATAGATTTATTGCCGACAGGCGCAAGCGAAATAAACTTCAAAGTAATGCGGTGGATTGCGATTCGGAATAAGTAAAAAGTGAAAAGTGATAGGTGATAAGTAGTTTTAACCTATCACTTTTCACCTATCACTTATCACTCATGTTTCGCTCAAAAATAATGTCAGTTAGACAAAAGCTAAATACTAGAACTATCGTATTTGCAACACTTAAAATTTGATGTGTTTTGTTTAACAAAACTATTTTTTTCAGAATAAAATCGCTCTTTTCTGAT
>JANPDZ010000280.1:0-8635 GCA_031431735.1 Acidobacteriota bacterium
TTTGTTCTCTGAGTCAGAACCATTGGCGGTAGCCAATGGTTTAACTCGACTATTAATTAGCGGGAGTTCAACCATTGGCTACCGCCAAACCTTCTTCTGACTCGTTTAACTCTGCGATGGTCAATGGCGCATCTTATTTTATTTGCGTTACTTAACAAAAAAAACTTAGTGGGGGTATGTTATTTAATTTGTTTTATTAAAATGTATTTACCGAAAATATACCCGATCACTGACACGCGATTGACACGTCTTTCGCACACCGAACAAGTTAAGAGATTGATCGAAGGCGGCGCGAAACTTATTCAACTGCGTGAAAAGTATGCATCGCCGCGCACTTTCTACGACGATGCCAAAACCGCGCTCGAAATTGCCCGAAAATATTCGGTTAAAATCATCATCAATGACCGTGTTGATCTTGCGCTGGCACTCAAAGCCGACGGCGTACATCTCGGACAAGACGATCTGCCGCCTGAAAAGGCGCGTAAAGTGTTGGGCAGAAAAGCCATCATCGGTTACTCAACACATAGCATTGAACAGGCAATCGAGGCCGTCAACCTTCCGATTGATTATGTAGCGATCGGCCCTGTCTTTATCACTGCGACCAAAGAAAACCCCGATGAAGTTGTCGGAACCGAAGGTGTTAGAAAAGTGCGCGAAGCAATCGGTGATTTTCCGCTCGTGGCAATTGGCGGAATCTCGTCGGAAAATTATCTGGAAGTTTTTCAAAACGGTGCTGATTCGGTTGCACTTATCAAATCAATTCTCTTTCCGCCCGATGAAATATGCGAAAAATTCAGGTTGTTTCAATTATCTTTACCAAAATAGTTAAAAATTGTTTTTTATTGTTAAATTTTACTTGCTTTTTTATAGCGTAATGCGTCAAAATAGAAAACTGATAGAACGGCTTGAAAGAAAAGTCCGTTAAGCTCAAATCTTATTCTTACCTTCTTTTAATTTTTTCCGGGAGTTAATCCAAATCTAATGAGTTTGCTTGATGTAGCACCGATAATTGAGCAGATGCTGCTCATTTCTGATAATGTCAGCGACCTGAATTTTTCGTGCGGACAAAAACCACAAGTTGAAATCAGCGGAAGCCTTTATTCGGCTTCGCCGCTCGGTTTGGGTAAATTAACAGGCTTTCAGACCGAAATGATCGCGATGTCAATTTTGCGCGACAATCCTGAAGCCGCGACGCAGCTTGCCAATTCCGGCACGGCGGATTTGAGTTACGCCTTGCCCGCGCGCTGTCGTTTTCGTGTCAATATTTTTCAGCAACGCGGCTCATATTCAATTGTGATGCGGGTTATTCCGCACGAAATTCCTAGTTTTGACTCGCTCAACATTCCGCCGCAGCTTGCTGAGATCTGCAATATCCGCAACGGCATTGTTTTGCTGACAGGGCCGACAGGTTCGGGTAAAAGTTCGACGCTTGCCGCGATCATTGATCATATCAACGAAACCAAAAGCTATCATATAGTGACGATCGAAGACCCGATAGAATTTCTGCATTCGCACAAAAAATGTACGATAAATCAACGCGAAGTCGGCTCGGACACAAAAGACTTTGCCTCCGCGCTGCGGGCGGCGTTGCGCCAGGCTCCGAAAGTTATTCTGGTCGGCGAAATGCGCGACCTTGAAACGGCCGACATCGCACTCGAAGCCGCTGAAACAGGGCACCTTGTGCTTTCAACTCTGCACACAATCGATGCCTCGAAAACGGTTGACCGGATCATCGGTATGTACCCGAAAAACGAGGAAAAGGTCATTCGGATGCGATTGGCGCAATCGTTTCGCTACATCGTTTCACAACGTCTGATTCCGCGAGTTGACGGAAAAGGCCGAATGGCGGCAGTTGAGATTTTACGTTCAAATCCGCGTACCCGCGAATACATCGAAAAAGGTGAATCGGAAGGCAAATCATTGCTCGACGCGATCCGCGACGGCGAGATTGACGGAATGCAGGATTTCGATACGGTCATTCGCAAAATGATTGAAAAAGGTCAGATATCGTTCGAAGACGGTCTTTCATTTGCAACCAATCAAAACAACCTTCTGTTGCAATTAAAAGGGTTGTCGTCGGCTGATGATTATGCAAACGCTCAGCCGCAACCACAAAATCAACAGCTAAATGTTCCCCCGCCGACGCCTAACAACGCAAGTTCGGTACTCGATATGATCGAATAAAACGAGTAGAGAGTAAAGAGTAGAGAGTGGAGAATAAATCTTCCAACTCTCCACTCTCCACTCTCTACTCTCTACTAATTTTATGATAATTCGTTGCGATAATTGTTCAGTTTCTCTGCAACTTGACGAAGCAAAAATTCCGACCCAGAATTTTACCGTCAGGTGTCCGCGCTGTCAAAACCTGATTCGTGTCCAAAAAGGCGCGAAAGGACACGGTTCGGCAACTGCTCAGCAATTGGAGGCAAACAAACCCGCGCCTGCCGTTTCTGAAGGTGCTCAACAGTTTTCCGCCAAAGAATCGGAGTTTCAAATCAACAATGCAATGCGGTCATTAATGGCGGCATTGCAAAAAGAAAAAACCAATTTGGACACGGACGACGAAAAAAGCGAAAAACCACGCCGGGTTCTGATGTGTCTGGGACAAAAACGCGACGATGTCGGCAAGGTTTTGGTTGATGCCGGCTTTAAGGTTTATGTTGCCCAAACGCCCGCCCAAGCCAACGAGCGAATGCGCGAAGGCAAAACTGAAACTCTTATCTTCTCGCCCGATTTTGCGGCAGAATTTGGCGGCGCGGCGATCTTACAGCAAAAGGTCAACGCAATGTATTCTTCGGAACGTCGGCGTTTGTTCCTGATTTCGCTCGAAGATGCCGGCACGACGATGAATGCTCACGACGCATTCTTGCGAAACCTGAATCTGATCGTCAATACGAGCGATATTCCGCAGCTTCCGATGATCATGAACCGCGCCTTGCGCGATTTCAATGAACTTTATCACTACCTAAATCGAGCAACCGGCGCAGAGCCTATTTAAAGGCAAAAGGTAAAGGTAAAAGGCAAAAATTGAAAGCGTCTTACTTGACTGTTAAATTTCAAGTAAGACGCTTTTTACTTTTTGCCTTTTACCTTTTGCCTTTTACCTTGCCCTGCCCCTGATTGCTTCAAGATTATCGTCAATCAGCAGCTCGCCGTTTTCAAAAACGGTTCGCAGCTCAGAATTTTCGGCGGAAATTGAATTGACTGCTTCGATCTTGACGGTTTTGTATTCACCGTTTTCGTCCCGAATCAAATCCAATCTGCCACGTTTGCTGTTTTTGCCCGCGTCGGTGATCGGCTGTTTATAGACTTCGCGCAACGTGCCGTCCGTGACGATCGCCGAACATTTATAAGCAAATTTCAACGTGTCGCGGTCAACTTTTTGCAAAAGACTTCCGCCGATGCCAAAAGCGATGTTCGAGGCGGAAAAGCCTTCTGTTTTCAAACGCTGTAAAATTGCTCTGATCGAATTTTGATTGACGCCGTCGCCTTGAATAATGCGAACGTTTTTCAAAACTTTGTAGCCTTTCGAATTGACATCAAACCCGAATTTTTCCGCCAAAAGGTGGGCGACCCGCGACACGACTTCGATTGGTTCACCGGAATCGGGACGGATGACAATGGTCGCGCCCGAATCAATGACCTCTTGTTTCAACTCTTCGCCCCAGATCTTTTCGACCGCTTCGTAAATGTTCCACGAATCGGAAACGACCGCGACGAGCGCGCCGGGTTTGGCAAAATTCCGAAGCATATTGCGATACGCTTCAACTTCGTGATCGCGTCCCCAAGATGTGATGGTCGAATGTTCCGCCGCCGGAATCGAAAAACCGGCCATCGGTTCGTGATAAAATTTGCGGTGCAGCAGCAAGGACGCCATCGTGTCGGTTCCCATAAAATTGACAAGATGCGCCGCGCCGCCGATCGCCGCCGTTTCTTGCGAAGAAACGCCTCGTGCGCCGAAATCGTGAACTTTGAACGCGATTTCAGCGTCTGCATCGTCGGCCGTTTCCTGCAAAACCCTGTAAACGTCCTTTTTGATCTGAAACGATTGACTGCAAACCGTGACGGCATACCAAACGCGCATCAATTGAGTTTCAAACCAGCTTCCGAGCCACGCAAATTCGTCGTCGGTCGTTTCGACCGTCATCAGCACGTTATGCAACGGCACGACCGAACCTTCGGCGACCGCACGGATCCGCAAAGGCAATTTGCCGCCGTGTTTTTTTATCAAATTCGTCCAGCCGTCATAATTAAACGGTAAACCATGCGCCGTGATAACTTCGCGCGCTTCTTCGACCATACTTTGCGTAAACGGCGCGAGGAAATAATTTTTCAGCAAATACTGCAAGCCGAAAAAGACCGTTTCATTCCAATCCCGATCGCTTCCGCGCGATTCAAGATAGAAAAAAGCCCGCGTCGTATTCGGCGGGTATTGCAGCCAATGCGACGATTTATACGAATCCGTATCAATTATTCTGTTAATTTCAAACATATTTTTTTATTTCTCCATTTTCGGCTCTCTACCCGAAAGCCTAATTTTTATTTACCTATTTTGTTTCGGCGATAAAATCAACCACCGTTTGTGCCAATTCCTCGCCTTTGTCTTCCTGCAAAAAATGTCCCGCGCCTTTAATCGTCGTGTGATTTTGACCGTTTGCGCCCGGAATTCTTTCTTGCAAAATCCGGTCTGCGCCGCGTGTAATCGGGTCGCCGTCGCTGAATGCGGTCAGAAAAGGTTTTTCCCAATTTCGCAGAACTTCCCACGCCTTGCGGTTTGCCACCGATGCCGGATTGTCGGGCGTGATCGGCACAAGCGTCGGAAAAACCCGCGCCGCCGTCTTGTATGTTTTATCCGGAAAAGGCGCGTCGTAAGCATCAACAACTTCCCCGGAAAGTTTTGTCCGGCAACCCATTTTGACAAATTTCCCGACCGGAAAGAACGGTGTTGACTGCGACATCGCCAACCAGAGTTTGAAAGCCTTCGGAATTTTTTCATCGCCCGTCGGCAGAAACGTATTTGCGGCGACAATGCACGAAAATCTTTCGCTCATTTCCGCCGCGATTCGCAAACCGATCAATCCGCCCCAATCCTGACAAACGAGCGTGATATTTCTCAAATCCAAGTTTTTGATTAACGCCGTAATACTTTCAACGTGCATCGCATATGTATATTTTGCGGCTTCGGTAAATTTGTCGGATTTGCCGAAACCGATCAGATCGGGCGCAATCACGCGATGCCCCGCAGTTGCGACAATCGGAATCATCTTGCGATACAAAAAGCTCCACGAAGGCTCGCCGTGCAGCATTAAAACCGTTTCTTTCGCCGATTTTTCGCCTTCGTCAACAAAATGAATCCGCGCCTCGCCAAAATTCGTGTAATTCGGCGCAAACGGAAACTGCGGCAAATTCTCGAATCTTTCTTCAGGTGTTCGTAAAATCATTTTGTTTCTCCTTAAAATTAGTTACTGCAAATCCGAAAATCAAACGCCTAAAAAATATCTAATGATTGACAGGTGATCTTCAAAAAATTCATCTTCTTTCTCGCCCAAAGCCGACAGCGGCAGCCAAAAGGCTTTTGCCGCGTCATCGCCGCCTTTGACACGCGGCAAACCTTCTTTCAGATCGGGCGCGAGCTCGATAAAATACGCAAAAGTGACGGTTCGCCCACGCTGGCTACGTTCGGGATAATCAAAAGCGTGCGAACTTTTGATACTTCCCCGAAGCACCTGCGCGGCAACTTTGATTTGCGTTTCTTCTTTTAATTCTTTGATGGCGTTATCTTCGAGCGTCAGACCGCTTGCCAGAAATCCGCCGGGAAGCGCGAGCAGACCTTTGCCCGGTTGATGTCCGCGACGAATGACGAGAACGTGCCCGCTTTGGACGACAACCGCGTCCGTTGTGATAAAGGTCGCTTCAAACGGCACGCCGACAAAGCGCGTGTCGGCTTTATATTTTTGCAGATAAGCGAATTCTTTTTGCAGATTCGGAAAAATTTCAGTTTGTTTGAAAACGTCGAGCGCGGCCGCCGCCTGCGGCGGCAAAAAACTTTTCCAATCTTCGCTTTCCGTAAAAAACTTTTCACGAATCAGCGTGGCGTTCAAACTCAGAAGTTTTTTGTCCGCGCAGTAAAATTCCTCAAAACTCCATTGCGGAAAAAGATTTAAATAATATGAACTGCGGTCTTTGAAAAAGCCGACAATCGCAATCTGCGCGTCCGTCTTTTCGTGGTCTTCGGTAATTTCGCCGACAAGATTTTGCACTTCCGCCGTCCAAACGTGGTCGTTATACGGATAATCGCGAACAGCGCGAAAGATCAGGCGTTTTTCTTCGACGGGAAAACAAGCGCGGATAATTTCTTCGCGCATCGCGGGCGTGAACGGATTTTTCACGTCGGAAGCACTTCGCGCCGAGCCAAGAACGACAATGACTTTTTCAGCTAAATGTAAACTATGTTGGATTAAATTTTGATGTGCTAAATGGAATGGCTGGAATCGTCCGACGACGATCGCGTAATCATATTTCTTCATTTTTCTAACACTCCTCGTGTTCTAAATTTTCGCCTCGCCTTTTTAGCATGGCTACATATATTACAAAAACATAATACGCCGAAAATTTCAAATTAGTGCAAGATAATTTTCATGTTAAAATCTGAAAACGGCTAAATTTCGGAAAAAAGTTAAGAAAATAAATGAATATCGAAAAGATAAAAGCGTTGAAAGCATTCGAAATCAAAGATGTTTTCGGAAATTTGGAAGATCCGGAAAATTCCGAAAACTGCCGAGAAGTTATACTGAGCAAGATTTCAACATTTATTGTGTAAGTAACCAATAAATGCTATAAATAATCTTCTAAATTTACTAAAACCTTCTGTTTTATTATTCTACGGATTAAAAGTATTCATTTGCTATGCGTAATTTTTTATTCAGATTTGCTCTAATATGTGTGGTCTTTGTAACCTTTGCGACCGCCCAAAAAGTTGAATTGACCATTGATGTGTCCAAGTCCGGACCAAAAATTGACCGCAATATTTTCGGTCAGTTTGCCGAACACCTCGGCTACGGCGTTTATGAAGGCATTTGGGTTGGACCCGGTTCTAAGATTCCTAATACCCGGGGCATTCGCAACGATGTCGTCAATGCACTCAAAGAGATTAAAGTGCCGAATATCCGGTATCCGGGCGGCTGCTTTGCTGACGAATATCACTGGCGTAAAGGCATCGGAGCGCAGCGGGTCAAGACACTTAATCCGAACTGGGGCGGCGTGATCGAGCCGAATACTTTCGGGACTCATGAATACTTGGATTTTCTCGACCAAATCGGTTCAGAAGCGTTTCTCTCGGTCAATGTCGGTTCCGGCACTCCGCAGGAAGCCGCCGAGTGGTTGGAGTATTTGACCACGGATCAACCGACAGACCTCGCCAAAGAACGCGCTGCCAACGGTCACTCCGCGCCTTACAAGATTGCCTACCTTGGCATCGGCAACGAAAGTTGGGACTGCGGCGGAAATATGTCCCCCGACTATTACTTAAGCCAACTCAAAATATACAGCCGCTTCGTCAGAAACTTTAATCCCGCCCAACAGAAAAATGAGCAGATGCTCAAAATCGCCGTTGGACCGGGCGGCGGCGAACAGCGTTTCACCGAATGGACGGAAACTATTATGAAAGGCTGGCAGAAACGCCAATGGAGTTGGGATATGCAAGGTCTCTCGCTTCATAACTACACGGTCATCAACTGGGAGAAAAAACACGCATCTGTCGGATTCGGCGAGACCGAATACAGTGAGATTCTCAAGGAAACATTAAAGATGGAAGGCTTGATTGATAAGCATTCCGCCATTATGGACAAATATGATCCGGAAAAAAAGATTGCGCTCGTCGTTGACGAATGGGGCGCGTGGTATGCGCCGTTGCCCGGCAGCAATGCCGGTTTTCTGGTTCAGCAAAACAGTCAACGCGATGCCGTTCTGACGGCTCTCAACCTGAACATTTTTGCCCGTCGCGCCGACCGTGTGCGGATGGCTAATATTGCCCAGATGATCAATGTTTTACAGGCGATGATTATGACGGACAAAGAAAAGATGGCTCTCACGCCGACCTATTATGTCTTTAAAATGTATGTGCCGTTTCAGGATGCGACCTTTGTGCCGGTCACTTTTGCCGCCGGAACCTACACTCACGGCGGCATTACTCTGCCGCGTGTGGATGCTATCGCTGCCAAAGATAAGAACGGCAAATTGTGGGTGGAAATCACTAACGTGGATCCGAATCGAGCAGTTGAAATTGATTTGACCGCGATCGGAATGACGGCTAAAACCGCCGTCGGCGAAACACTTACTGCACCTCAAGTAGATAGCGTCAATACCTTTGAAAAACCAAATACGGTCGTGCCCAAGCCTATTTCAGCAAAGGCTCAAAACGGTAAACTGATTTTGAATCTAGAGCCAAAGTCAGTGACCGTGGTTTCGGTCGAATAATGATTTAAGGATATTCGCGGTAATCGCTGAATTTCGTTTTAAGTTACGGCGTATTCCGTATATTTCCGTAATTCCGGCGCATGAAAAGCCAGCACAATATCGCTTTTCGGAACGCCTTCGCGCTCTAAATCGGTCGCAATTCCGTCTTCCGTGCCGTCGT
>JANPDZ010000281.1:0-8613 GCA_031431735.1 Acidobacteriota bacterium
GTAAAGTCCATCCCTAAACCAGAAAAGGCAGATTCGTTAATTCCCTGATTTATTCGGGTCGCATTGTTTGGGTTTTGAGCGTCTCCTTTCCAAAAGCTCGCGATCACTTCAGATTTGACCGTGATGATCGAATTTGAATCAGCCGAAATTCCCATCCCGATAAAACCATTGATGCCGCTGGTAATTTGTCGTAATTTTCCTTCGGGAAAAGAAGCCAGCCAAATCTCATCGTTTAAGTTATTGGATTGATCTCCAAAAGCCGGAAAAACGATTCCGCTGTTATCTTTCAGCCACACAGGTTGCCCGATCCAATTCCAGGATTCTGAAAGCAAGGCGGTGTGTTCTCCGTTTTCAACATTTGAAATAGTTAGTTCAAAAGGTTTCAAAGGCGTTTTAGAACTAATTGCTACACCGGCAATAAATTTACCGTTCGGCGACCAGGCAACTCCATCGGGCGTAAATCTTTCATTCATCTCCCGGGAAGAAAGTTTTGTTTCGTAATTGGTTTCAAGGTCTTTGATGATGATGAGCGACTCTTTTTTATCAATGAACATATTTCGGACAAAAGCAATTTTTTTGCCGTCCGGCGAAAAGGTGGCGGAGCTGTCAATATCTCCCGCAACATCACAGCGAGTTCCGCCTAAAATGGGGATTTTATACAAAACTCCGACATTAAACCCAAGTTTTTCGTCTCTTTCGGGATAAACGGCGTAATAAAGATATTCGTTATCGGGCGAAAAAGTAATGCCGATAAAATTGTCTTTGCTCGGCTGAATAATTTCTATCGTGTTGGCATTATTTGTTTGGCGTAAATAAAGAGTTTGCAAATCATCTTTTT
This sequence comes from Acidobacteriota bacterium, assembly GCA_031431735.1. GTDB lineage: Bacteria > Acidobacteriota > Blastocatellia > Pyrinomonadales > Pyrinomonadaceae > JAFDVJ01. The sequence goes on from JANPDZ010000281.1 coordinate 839, forward strand.
TTTCAACATATGCCAGATATTTGCCGTCAGGCGAAATTGCAATTCGATGAACGTCGCCGCTTGAGGTTATTTTGCTCATCCGAATTTCTTTGAATATTGACTCAACTAAATTTGATTTTGCGGGCAAATTTCGCAATACAAAAAAAGTCCCGACAAATACGATTATGAGAAGACCTGCCAGTAGAATAGCTTTATTTCTCGTCAACCAATGGTCATTAGGTTTTGGAAAATTTTCCTTAAAAACCCCTTTATTGGTTCGAGAATCAGTCTGATCATCCGTAATTTCTTTTTCTTCGACAAAAATACGTGAAACGCTGTGTTTTTCAATTATTACAAACTCTTCATCGTTTATTTCCCGAACATCCGGATTAAAAAGAAAACCACGTCGCGGAATCGTTTCGATGATTTGTTTGCCATTTTGAAGTTTTCCGAGAGCCTTGCGTAAAGTATAGATATTTTGTGAAAGCGTAGATTCGTCAACAAAGGTGTCCGGCCAAACTTCGTCTAAAATTCTATCTTTTGTCACGACTTCGCCCCTATTTTTGAGTAAGAAAATCAGGGTGTCAAAAGCCTTCGGAGTCAGTGAAACGACCGCGCCTTCGCGCCACAAACGCTTTTGTTTAAGGTCGGCATAAAACCCTTGAAACTCGTAAAAATGTGTCTTTTGCATAGCTGTAAAACCTTGCTCGATCTAATTTGAAAAGAAATTTGAAAAATATTTGAAATCTCTTTCAAGACTTCAAATAGAAAAGTCAATAGACTTCTCAGTTGAGACGGGCAACTTTAGCAGACAGGCATTTCCTAGGGATACGAAATTACTTAAACGAAAGTGATTCGTCTCAATTTTATATGTTTTTCAATGCTTTTGACAATACTAACGCTGTATTCATTAAAAACGTTCAGAGATAAAGAATTGTCACGAAATCGCTTGTCATAGTGTTTTCTATTATTAAGCGCAAATTCTTTTAGTTTGAAAAACCATAAAACGAGGCAAATTTTTAATGAAACAAAAATCTATTTTCTTAATTTTACTGACTTTATTTAGTTTAATTTTCTGCCAGGCTCAAAACTCGCAAAAATCAGAAACCGATAAATGGCGCGAAGATTTACAATTTTTGGCGACCGAATTGCCTAAACGCCACAAAAATCTTTTTGCCAAAATGACTCGCGAAGATTTTGATAAAGCGGTCAAAGATTTAGACAAACAGATTCCAACATTGACCGGCAACCAAATCGCTTTGGAATTTGCCCGAATCGTCACGATGGTTCGGGACGGTCATACTTCGATGATTCCGATGATTGAGCCAACGCTCAGTTTTCGGGCGTTTCCGATCAAAATTTATCTATTCAAAGAAGGTTTTTTTGTCCAGTCGGCAAGCAGTGAATATGCCAATATCGTCGGCGGAAAGGTCATCAAAATCGGCAATACTCCGATTGAAAAAGCGTTTCAGATGATTAGCCCATATATTCCGAAAGATAATGAAATGGGCGCGAAAAGTTTTGCACCGCTTTATTTGATTTCGCCCGAGGTTTTGCAAGCAATCGGAATTGTTAAAGCAAATGAAAAGATTGAGTTCACTATCGAAAAAGCCGGCAAAAATATTACTCTTCAGCCAATTACCACGATTTCTTATAACGAAATGTTTGACCATAATTTTCGTAAAAATTGGGTTGATGCGCGGAATAGTTCCACTAATCCAACGCCTTTTTGGATAAAAAATGATAACGAAAGATTTTGGTTTGAATACGATAAATCTACAAAAGTTTTTTATGTTCAAATCAATCAGGTCCTAAACCGTGATGACAAAACGCTGGCACAATTTTTTCAAGAAGCGGTTGATGCCGCGAAAGCGACAGAGATGGAGAAATTCGTTTTAGATTTGCGGCTCAATGGCGGTGGCAATAATGGATTAGTTCCGGCAGTCGTTCGCGGAATTATCCAGCTCGAAAAGATTGATCAAAAAGGGAAATTTTTCGTCATTATCGGTCGTCAGACATTTTCCGCCGCGCAAAATCTTGTCAATGCTCTGGAGACCTACACGAAAGCAACTTTTGTCGGCGAGCCGACCGCCAACTTCGTCAATATGTATGGCGATGCGCGAGGGTTTAATTTACCAAACAGCAAAATCGGCGTTCGTGCTTCAACTCTCTGGTGGCAAAATATGGCTGAACTTGACCGCCGCCAATGGACTGCGCCAAATGTTGCCGCAGAACTCACATTTGCTGATTACGCCAACAATATTGATACGGCAATGCAAGCTATTTTGAATTATAAACCGCAAAAATCCTTGCGTGAAACTGCGCTTGAATTGTTTCAGGCAAACGATTTGAAATCTTTTCGAGGCCAGGCAATCGAGTTTAAGAGTAATCCTGTCAATAAATATCAGAGTATCGAAGCCGAAATAAATACTTTTGGTTATCGTCTGATACAACTTAAAAAAATGGATGAAGCGCTTGAGATGTTTAAGCTCAACGTCGAACTTTATCCCGAATCGGCGAACGTTTATGACAGTCTCGGCGATGCGTCTGAGCAACAAGGAAATAAAGCGGAAGCGATTAAAAATTACGAAAAGGCTTTGCAGATTGATCCAACTTATCCATCGTCAGTCGAGGCTTTGCGGAGATTGAAAGGAAATTAAGGAATTTAGAAAACTGAAAAAAATAGGAGATATATTTATGCAAAAAATAATTTTATTCGTTCTGATCAGTGTATTTTCACTAAATCTTTTTGCCCAAAATAATCAACCGCGTTCGTCGCTTGATCCGACTAGTTGGGGCGTGGTTTACGATATTCCGGCAACGAAAAATGTCAAAGTCAAAACTAATGTGCCTTATTCGGGAAATTTGACAATTGACATTTATTCACCGCCAAATGCCAAAACTACCGATAGATTGCCTGCCGTAATCTTCTTGAATGCGATTGGCGATGCACCGAATAATAAACTCAAAAATTGGGAAATCTATAAATCATTTCCGCGTGTTGTGGCGGCACACGGAATGGTTGGCGTTTCGATGGAAACAGACGGCACGCGAGTTCAGGAATGCCTTCGTGCGCTGTTTGGTTTTCTCGAACGCGAAGGCGCAAAACACGGAATTGACGGCACTCGTTTAGGAGTTTATGCGGCTTCGGCGAATGTCACGCAGTCCGCAGTTTATCTCTTGAGTGAAAATGCTTCAAAGAGCATCAAGGCTGCGGTGCTGTACTACGGAGGCGTTCCTGAACCAGCGTTTCGAAAAGATCTGCCTGTCCTGTTTGTGGTTGCCGAAGGTGATCTGGCTCGCGGCCCTCAACAATTTGCGGGTCTTTGGCAGAAAGTCAGCGAATCACGGGCGCCCTGGACGGTGATGTTTGCCAGCCGAATGCCGCACGCTTTTGATGCTTTTGCTGATAATGACGAATCTCGTCGAATAATTCAACAAACCCTCAATTTTTGGAAAACGCATCTTGAACCAGTTCCACAACCAAGTTGGAAGCCGGCATTAGCCCGTGAAATTTTAGCCAATAGCCCGTGGTTTGGCGGCGATCCGAACAGGTTGGTCGAATTAATGCCCAAATGGCTCGCAGATAATCCAAACGACGTAACAGCTTATACCCACTATGCAAATAGTCTGTTGCAGCTCAACCGGTTTGACGAAGCAAGCGCGGCTTATGAAAAGGCCCTTCAACTTGGCGCAAATGATGCCGGAATTTATAACGGACTTGGACAATTGCGATATTACCAAAAGCGTTGGGAAGATGCCGTAAAATTTTTATCAAAAGCCATCGAACTTGGTGCACGGAGCAGTTTGACTTTTGGGCAGTTAGCCTATTCACAAATGAGCCTCAACCGCAACGAAGATGCAATCAAAACCTATGAAAAATCTTTTGAAGCCGGAATACCGCCGGGGGCAAATACACGCGGATTGGCTTATTACAATATGGCTTGTCTCTACATCCGCTTAAAGCAAAATGACAAGGCTTTTGAGACGCTCGGCAAAGCAATTGACGAAGGTTTTGTTGATCGCCCAACCTTTGAAACTGACACCGATCTGGCGCCGATTCGTTCCGATCCACGTTTTCAACAAGTTTTGGGGAGATTGCCAAAAACAACAAATTAAAACTTTATGCGGCTTAAATTAATAATTATATTTGCCTTTATTTGTTCGGCTTTAACAATTTCTGCCCAAACGATAAATTCGCAAATTGATCAATATTTAGCGGTGCGTTCAGAAATGGGCAACTTTAGCGGTGCGGTTTTGGTGGCAAAAGAAGGAAAAGTTATTTTTACGTTAGGCGAAAACAGCAAATCAACAAAAGTAAATCTGCGTTACAGAGGCGAAGACCATTTTGCTGAGCGTGTGAAATAAGGATGAAAAATAATAATTTAGCAATTCTAGTTTTAACGATGGGAATTTTTCTAGCTGGTTTAACCGTAGTTCACGGACAAACCGGCAATTATTTCTCAACTCTGAAAGAAGCCGAAGCTAAATCGAAAGCGGAAAAGTGGGATGAAGCCGCCGCGCTTTGGGAAAAAGTGACGCAGATGAATCCTGTTTTGAGCAAGAATTGGATTGAATACGCCAACTCGCTTTATCAATCAAAGCAATATCGCAAAGCAATTTCTGCTTATGAGAAATTCAATGAACTTGGGGCAAGTTTCCCCGCTGATGGTGTTTATTCGATAGCCAGTTGTTATGCCTTGCTCGGTGAAAAAGACAAGGCTCTGCAATGGCTGGAAAAAGCCATCAATCTTGGGTTTCGGGATTTGAAACAAGCGCAGGAAGACACGGATTTTGAATCGCTTCGCAATGATCCGAAATACCGTGAAATCGTCAGTTTGGTTGATACGAGCAAAATGTCGCGTGATGAAGGCTGGCGATACGATTTGTCGTTTTTGGCACGCGAGATAAAACGTCTTCATTACGATCCTTATCGCAATACTACGCCTGCCGAATTTGAGACGTTTGTCAAAAAACTGAGTGACGATATTCCAAAACTTACCGATCAGCAAATCATCGTCGGAATGTTGAAATTAATGCGGCTTTCGGGCGATGGACACACGACCTTGCGAAATATTCCTTTAAGCAACGGAAAATCTTTGCCCGTCCAATTTTATCTTTTTGAAGAAGGTTTATTTATTACAGCCGCCGCGCTTGAACAAAAAGATTTGCTTGGCGCGAAAGTCTTGAAAATTGGCGATAACACGGTTGAAAAAACGATTGAATCGCTTGATGCAATTATCAGTCAGGACAATAAAATGTGGTTGAAATTTGTCGCCCCGCGTTATATGGGCGTGCCGCTGGCACTCAACGGACTCGGTTTGATTCCCGACAGCAATAAAGTTACGCTGACCATTTTGGACTCACAAGGCAAAACTCGGACAGTTTCGCTCGAAGGCAATTCCGACCGTCCGACTCCACAATGGGCGACGGTCCGCGACGGGCAAACCACGCCCGAACCGCTTTATCTGAAAAATCGAAGTTCGCGTTATTGGTTTGAATATTTACCTGCACAAAAGATGGTTTATTTTCAATACAACGCGGTTGTCAACGACCAAAAAGAACCGCTGACAGTCTTTTGCGAACGTCTTTTCAAATTTATCAATGAAAATGAAGTTGAAAGTTTGGTGATTGATATGCGCTGGAATAGCGGCGGCAATCTTTTCTTGAATAAACCTTTGATTAACGGACTCATCAGCAGTCAAAAAATCAATCAAAAAGGCAAACTTTTCGTCATTACAGGCAGACAAACTTTTTCTGCCGCAATGAATGGTGTCGCTCAAATCAACAAACATACAAACGCGATTTTTGTCGGTGAACCGACCGGTTCAAGCCCGAATTTTATCGGTGAAGTCATTCCCTTTACGCTTCCTTACAGCAAGATGGGCGGAAGTATTTCAGATTTGTATTGGCAAGGCACGGTCGCCGGCGATTACCGGACGTGGATTGCGCCGGACATCTATGCACCGCCTACCTTTGAATTTTACAAAGCAAATCGAGACCCCGCAATGGAGGCGATTTTGAATTATTTGCAGATTAAATGAGGGAGTTTCAATAAAGATTTAGATGATTGAATAGTCCGAATTAGATGAGTCGATTGGGTAAAAGTTTCAAACCAAACAAAGAAGAATGGCAAAGTTTTGATCTTGGGGTCACCTCGCCGCCGCAATACAAACTTGGCAGCACGGCAAATCAAACAGCAGAGCTGAAATAATGTTGGGGAATATAAAAATGAAAAAATTAATTCTTTGGGTTTTAGTAATCATAATGAGTTTTTTTCCGGTCTTTGGTAAGACGGAGAAATCTTTGGCAATTACTAATGTAACGGTCATTGATGTTCGCGAAGGTCTCGCGCTTTCTGAAATGACGGTTGTTGTTAGCGGCAAACAAATTTCTCAAGTCGGGAAAACAAATGCGGTCAAAATCCCGAAAGACGCAAAAATTATCAACGGTGCCGGGAAGTTTTTGATTCCCGGTCTGTGGGATCTTCATACGCATTTCACGGATTCGGGCAAATCGTCTTTTAGCCTGTTTATCGCTAATGGTGTGACTAGCGTCCGCGATATGTATGGCGATTTAGACAAACTCAAAACGTGGCGGAAAGAAATCGAAGACGGCAAAGTTATTGGTCCTCGAATGAAAATTACTGGCGCGGCAATTGAAGGCTCGGAGGTTGCAGGTTTTCACAAATTTATCAAAACTCCAGCCGAAGCTGAAGAATTTATTGCCTCGCTTGCTGCAAAAGGTGCTGACCACGTTAAAATCCGCAGTTATGCTTCCAAAGAAATCTATTTGGCGATTTGCGAATCAGCCAAGCGTCATAACTTAAAACTGGTCGGGCATCCGCCTTGGGGAATTGACTATTCGATAGGTTTTAGCGCAGGGCAAGTCAGTTTTGAACACGGTTATTATCCATATCTTTTGGGCAAAATGTCGGCGGAGGAAAAGAAACAAGTCATTGAAACGATGGTCAAAAATAATGTTTATCTTGTTCCGACATTGGTAACTTGGGAGCCGCGAACTAAACCTTACATGGATGTCGAAGCAATGGTAAATGATGGATCGGATAAACTTGATCCACGCCGAAAATATATTGAAGATTCTCTTTTAACTAACTGGAAAGAAGGACTTAAATACCGCAAAGAAGAAAAACGCGAAGGTTTGACAGGCTGGCGGGAAGTCCTTGATAGTTCCGCAAAAGAGACAGGTGAATTATTTCGGGCAGGTGTCAAAGTGATGCCGGGAACTGACACGGGCGCAACCGCCATCTTTCCGGGTTACGATTTACACGAAGAATTGCGTTTATTTGTCGAAAAAATGGGTTTAACACCCGCCGAAACTCTCCGTAGCGCAACACTTGAGCCCGCTGAGTTTTACAGCATTTCATCAACCATCGGCACAATTGAACAAGGAAAACTTGCCGATTTGGTTTTGCTCGACGCCAATCCTTTGACAGACATTAACAATACAAAACGAATCAATTCCGTGATGGTCAACGGTAAATTTCTAGCTCAAAAGGATTTGCAAAAAATGTTGGAACAGGTTGAAAAAACCGTGAAATTAACTAGAAAACCTGTTTCTAAAACATCTTAGGAGAAGCAAAAATGTCTTTGTAAATCGCGTTTTGCACACAATTCAAAAAGATCGAGATGCAAGGGGCGCAATTCTGATTTGTCCCCCCCTTAATTGGCAGAAGAGGGTAAAAGATGTTTAGAATTGGTAATGAAAAAAAAACTAACACTAAACAAACAATTTACCCCCATCACCAATTTACTACAAAACCTTGAAATTGACGA
>JANPDZ010000282.1:0-8231 GCA_031431735.1 Acidobacteriota bacterium
TCGTCAATTTCAAGGTTTTGTAGTAAATTGGTGATGGGGGTAAATTGTTTGTTTAGTGTTAGTTTTTTTTTCATTACCAATTCTAAACATCTTTTACCCTCTTCTGCCAATTAAGGGGGGGACAAATCAGAATTGCGCCCCCAATCGGGTGAAACGGTCGCTAATTGATTGAGCGCGGCACGCATTGTTTCGACCACCATTTCCAACCGGTTCATGACGCGAATAGCTGCTAAAACATGCGTTGAGTCGGTGCGTTGTTTGCCTTTTGCTTTGAGCAATTTCTTTTCCCTGAATAATTCCAGCATCCGGTCGAGCAGCAGAGTTTGCTTTTTGCCGCTCGCCAGCCGTTGCCGAAAACCGCTCAACACTGAATGATCAAAACCCGCATCAGTTATTTCCAATCCAAGTGCGTATTTCCAATCAATCCGTGAACGAACTGAATCAGCGGCCTGGCGGTCAGATAAGTTCTCCAGAAACTGCATGACAGTAATCAAAGCCAGACGCCAGGGTGTAAAAGCCGGTTGGCCGCGACGCGGAAATAGTTCGGCAAAATCAGCATCGGAAAAGGCAATCCCAAGTTCATCGCGCATTGAAAGATAAAGATTGCCTTTCGGAAAAGCGGCGCGGGCAATGCGGTCGGTTTCAGCCGGAACGGGTTCAATGACAGACGGTTTCAAAGACATAATGGTGTTACTCCTTTTGTTGAAATAACACCATTATATCGAAAAAATTAGTGTTCAAACGAATTCGGCAACAGTATCACTTAGTTATCAAAGACCAATTGGTCTCAGTCATTCGTCCCCTGATGGTTGTCAGTTTAGAATGAACGAATCGCACTAAGTCTCGACTTTTACATTTTACTTCAACTTGTTTGTTTTCTCCGTCATAGATAAATGTTCGATTATCGGCATCTGTTTTTGTGTTGCCGCTTGCGTCGTAAGCCTAGCCAATGAGCCGATTGTTTTGCTGATTGATTGTCATCTGAAATCATAATCAATATTGAGGACTCCAATTACTGATACAGTTTTCCCTTTCAATCTGAAGGGATTAAATCTCCAGCTACGAAGGGAAATACGAGCAGAGCCTTTGGCAAACATGTTGCCATTAATTCCTTTAGCACATATAACTTTGCCGAATTTATCAATTACGACTTCTATGATTACAGTTCCAAATAGGTTGTTTCTCCCTAAACCAGCAGGTCGCATTAAGTCAGTTTTTCTTATGACATTTTTCATTATCTGCTCTGAGTTTAATCGATAAGGTTTTCCTTTTGAATCACAAAGAACAAACTGTTTCTTTTTTGCACAATCCCATTCCTTGTCTTCCACAAAACAGGCTTTAAATTTTGTTTGTTGCTTAATTTGTCCTAAATTGGTTGAAAACAAACAAAAAATTAACCCACTCAACCCGATTATTAAGCAAAAAATATCACACAGTTTTGTTAAAATGTTTTTTAACTTAAACAAAAAATATCCTTTATCAAGTTTGTCGCTGAAAAAATACGCAATCATACTTTCCATTTTAAAAGTCCTCCTCCCAATCTGCGATTTTGTTAGTTCTACATTTCTGACAAATCCTTTTCGGCTTTGGCACAAGCCCGCTGTTTTCTGCGGCTTCACCCTCTGCTTCTGTAGTTTCTGCGTCCACTACTGGATGAATTCCAGCAAGAGAATCTCTTCCAAATTTACCAAGAACAGCATGCCTTAATTCATGATGCATCGATTGGGTGATTAGTAGCGGACCAGTTCCAGAACCGCCGAATATAAGTATCAATGTGAAATTTCCTGTTGAATACCAATTTATTTTAGGGTCTGGTATTCCACGTAACTCAAAAAAGGTATATGCAACATAGTTCTGCCAATCTTGAGTTGTGATGGTAGCTGTGTGCACCTGTCCGATAATTGGGTTATTGTTGGCATCATATTCGACCTCGCGCCATGAATAAATATCCCCTTCAACAGCAACTTGTAGTTTTGTAAGCGAAGTCCTATCGTTAGCAGCATTTTGAGCAAATTGAAAGTTTTTTGAATCAGATTTTTGATTTGGGTCAACCAAAATATAAAAACTTCCTTTTTGATACCCGTTATTACCATCACCAACAAAAAACGAAACGAACTCTCGGTCTTCTGTTCTCAGTCCTGATAGAAAAGTTTCAAAATCCTTTCTTGCTTTATCTTCAGACCTTGCTGCAATTTCGACATCCTCGCCTATTTTGTCTATATATTTCATAGGAGAATTCCGGACATAAACATAGAGATTAATTCGTTGTGGATCAGCTAATCTTTCTTTTGTCATTTTTATTGGGTCAACGGAATTAAACCGCCCAAAACTCTTCGCATAATATCTAGCTTGAGCAAAATCAAGGTCTGTTTCCGAATCTCTTTCATATCCGGTGAATCCTTGCCTGACATCATCTGAAACATATTTTTCCGCACTTGTACGATTGCCCAAACTGACGATTTCCTCGCCATACGGCATATAATCCGAACGCGACACGATCGCACCGAGCTCATCCGTATTAATGCGCGGCGTTCCCAAGTTGTCATTTGTCAGATATTGAACTTGCGGTGTTGTTGACGGTTGTGTTGAATATTCCGCCACCAGTTTTCCGCCGGCATCATAGACGAATATCGTTTCTTCCAATTGTCCGTTATGCAAACCTTTCTTCTTGACTCTTTTGCCGTCGCCGTCATACCAGTATTCGCCGATTGTCTGACTGCTTGAGTTCTTCGCTTCTTTCTGCTTGTTTTCCGCATCATAGGTGTAGCTTCGGCCCTCGGCATCCGTCAGCAGATTTCCGCTTAAATCGTAAGTGTAGCCTTGTCCGGTCGTGAATCTGTTATTCGCCGTGTCAATCATCGGATTTGTTAGATTCATATTGGTAAATGATGTCGGAAAACTTGTGTTGGCTTGGTCGAATCGGCGATTGCCGTAGCGGTCGAAAGAATAGGTTTGCTTCCAGGTCGTCGCATTACTGGCATCTTTTTCTTCGGCACTCATTAATCTGTTCAAGGGGTCATACACATAGCTTTGATTAAGGACTAACGGTGATTGGTTGCTTCGCTGGACAGTAATCGTTTGCGATTGAACATTTCCGTTATTCGATGTTGAGCCGTAATCATAGTTTAGTTTGAGCAAGTTTTGGCTCGTCGCACCTGAACCTAAACCAATTTGGGTTGGTTGCAGACGTGAATTAAAACTCGTATTTTCCCAAAGTCCGTTGCCAAGCCGCATCGAACTAACCGCGCCCGCCGCTGTGTAATTGAACGAATTCGCGTAATTCTTGAAAGTGTCGTTCACCTTTTTGCTTTGAACTTGCACTACTTCGCCGTCATTGTCGAATGTGTTTTTGACAACCCGACCACTTGGATAGGTCTGTTCGATCATTGCGCCTGGCAGATTATAAACATAGCTTGAATTGAAAGTTCGTCCATCGGTAATTTGTTGACTCGATAAAACTTTGCCGAGCAAATCAAAAGCTGTGTAGCGAGTTTCTGAAATCGAACTCGAAACTCTTGTTAGTTTGCCTTTGGCATTGACGATATTCGAATCGTCGTAGGTATATGTAACATTTGGCGTGGCGGTTTGTCCGCTCGGTTCGTTTGAATAGTTTCTCGTTAAAACACGGTTCAAAGCATCGTAAGTGTAAGTGGTAGCGACGCTTCTCGCATCGGTCTTGTTGGTTAAATTTCCATTATTGTCATAAACGTAGCTGATTGTTCCCGATTCAGGATTCGTTGCCTGTTTCAATCTCGATAGGCTGTCATAAACAAATGTTCGGGTTTGTGTGCAATTCGAGGTTGAACCACCGCATTGTTGCGTAGTTGTCCCGATTTGTTGAACTTGCAAGAGATTATTCAAAACATCGTAGCTGTAACTGGTCGGTTGTGCCGGAGTGCCGCTGACATCGAGTTGTCCCGCGTCGTTCGGTTCGTCAACTCTTGTAAGTTGTCCAAGCGCATTTGTCACGCCTCGCCGTTTCTTTCCTGATTGGTCAGTTACGGTTACAGTATTTCCGAAATAACTTGTTAAAACTTCGGCATTGTCAGAAAGCGTTTTTACTTTGATTACTCGCCCGACTGAATCGTAAAAACTCTCTGTCCAATATATTGGCTCATTTTGCAATGGTCGATACGGATTTGTTGCTCGTTTTGGTCTGCCTAAGCCGTCGAATTCTGTATTGGTTTTGATATATCCGCCGTCCGATTCATATTTTCTCGATTCAATCGTTCTGCCTAATCCATCGTAAAAACTTTCAGATTTTGATAAATTATCATTCAACTCAAACAAATCGCTTTTTGCTTCGATTCTACGGTTTGCGTCATCGTAAATGACGTTTGACTGCCTCTCGTGAGGCGTTCCGATTCCCGTTACACTTTGAGTCGGACGATCTAATAAATCGTTGTAAATTGTTTTAGAGATTACGCCGTTAATGTCTCCGTCATTAGCCAATGGACCTTCGGCATTAACCAATGCACCTGTAAAATAATCCCTCTGCAGGTAGCCGATATTCCAGCCGAGTGCGTTTGTTCCGCTCGTTGGGAAAGCGAAAGTTGATAGACCGTTTAGCTGACCTGGAGCAGTATTTGATTGGGCTTCGTGATTAGGCGAACCGAATCTGTCTGTGTAATCAATGGTGTTGATATTTCCTTTCGCGTCAATCGTTTTGACGACATTTCCCAAAATATCATATTGTGATTTAACGGAAATTGCTCCGCTCTGATTTTGAGCATCGCTGTAAGTTGTAACTTTGGTTGCATTTCCACGAATTGTTTTATTTGTGCCGTGATTGGCTGTATCATGTCCGATCACATTTGACCGCAAAATTAGCGGATTTTCAGAATAATTATCATATTCAGTTTGGCTGAACGAAACTTTGTCTGTGCCGTTTACATCTGATGAAACCCAACTTTGACTTGGCAGGTGTTTTAAATTCGCATTGATATAGTTTGTGTCTGTTACAAAATCGGTATGACTTCGCCGTTTGAATGTTCCATAATCTCCTGTCTCGTAATCATATTCGTAAACATCGGTTTGATTATTGTATTCATCATAGGTGTAAGTTGTTTTGCTGACTAAGTTTTCGTCTGCCAAAGTAGTTTTTACTTCGGCTAATCGGGCATTAATATTTGCCGTTGGGTTTGCCGATAAAGCTGTTCCCGCTTGCCACATATTATCGGTTTGTCTGAGCAAAACGTTACTTGCGTTGTAAATTTCAGTTTTTAACTCTTTCCCTTCCAGCCAATTCGGCTCTTCCGTTGGTCTTCTGGCATCCGGATTAATAACATTGAATAACGGATTCCCTGAATAATAATGCTTAGATTTATTGTCTAAAACTAAAACATTGTTCTCTTTTCTATAGATTTCAACCGTCACACTGTGTATATTATTCGCCAAGCTTACGGGAACTCCATAGACTGTTTCATTTTGCAGTTGATTGTTTTCGTAAACTCTTCTTTTTTCCACCCGGCGATAAACTCTGAAATCTAATTCATCATCCGGCGGAGTTCCCGGAGGCGGTTGAATTTCGGTAGCTTGACCATAAAGACCCGAAGATGTTTGCCAGACATATTCAATCTTTCCGCCTGTCGGTAGCATTATTTCCGTCAACTCGCCGTAATTGTTATATTTAAATTCGTAGTTTCTCCCGTCCGGTAATTCAACAAATGAAACTACTTCCGGATTGTGGGTAATACCGGTTTGTCCGTTCGGTATCGGAACGCCTGAAAAAAGCCCCCACAAATCTGATAAGGTAAATCCTGCCGACAATCGACTTTCCAAAAACGAATAACGAGTTTTTATTGTTCGCGGCGTTCCGTTCGTTCCTTTGAAGTTGATTACTTTATCACGCAAAATATTTGGTGCAGGATTTAGAGTCTGTGTAACGGTTATTTCTCTGCCGATTGAATCTGTACCTAAAACTACACGGTTGCCGTTTATATCTTTGATTTCCGTGGCTTTTCCATCTTGAATAGTATATTTTGTGCCGTTTGCTAATGTCAGAATCCCGCTCACCAGAAAAATCCCATCGCCGACCAAACTTTTTGAACGATAATCGAAAATATCAGCGTTTGAAATAAAAACTGCGTTGCTTCCATCAACCGAAACCCAACTCGTTCCGCGTGAGAAAGTCATCGAACCGTCTCCGATTGCAAATAATTTTGCTTTTCCACCAGTCAAAACATCACGAAACTCGATTTCCGTACCGTCCGGAGTGATAAATGAAAGCTTGGACAAAGTTTCGTCATAGCAAGGCTGATTCCCACATAAACGCACATCGCGATTAGTTCCAAACCTTGTGCCTTTCATTACGCCCATCTGCGTTGATGTATCTATTCCGTAAGTCAGCAATGAATCAGACTGTTCCACCGGCTTATATTTATGCTCAATAAAATATTGCTCGGAACTTGGCAGATAAGTGTTCGGATCATTAACTTCGTGCTGAATCGTCCAGTTTTTCTGGATAGTTAAATTCATTGAGTATCCGGCACTTCCACGTCCGCCAACCTTCAAAAGCGGCAGAGAAAAATTTGGTTTACCTGAAAACGGATTGATTGATTCAAAACCACTGACGGCATATGAGCCATTTGGTGACCCGGGAGCCAAGTTATTTCCAGTTATTCCTTGTGAAACTTGATGTGTCGATTGCCCGAAAATACTTCCGCACAACAAAACAACCACCACCAAACCAATCCCGAAAACCTTAATTATTCCTGAGTTTTTCATAATCTTTCACCTTTTCATTCAACATTTAACATTTATCAATTGTCCCTTAACCTTCCCCAATTAACCTTTGACCTGACTACCTTCGATAATAAGCCGGAACGGGAATATCGCCCGCTGTTCCCCACGCTTCTTGCCGAAGTGCGCCGCTGCTGCCTGATTTGCGGATATACCAATTACCGTTTGAACTGCGCCAGACTGCAATATCAACTTTGCCGTCGCCGTCGTAATCGTTTTGCACTTCCTCATCTCCCGATTGTTGCCACGAGATCGTGTCTGTTTGTCCGTTTGTTGAATTTTTGATGATCCAATTTGCGGTCGTTGATTCACGAATCGCGTAATCTGCTTTCCCGTCGCCGTCGTAATCTGCCGGAACGGGTTTATCGCTCGATTGTGTGAAGGTCGCCGTTTGCAGTGCGTTGTTACTGCTGTTTGATGAATAAAAGGTTTTATTCGAACTCCGCCAGACTGCCAGATCGGCGCGTCCGTCGCCGTCAAAGTCTTTTGGTGTCGGTGTGTCGAGTAAAAGTCCGAATTGTCCTTGGACGGTTGCACTGTTTGAACTTTGACTGATATACCAGGTTCCGGTTGACGGGCGATAAACAGCGATGTCGGTCTTGCTGTCGCCGTCGAAATCGGCTTGCGCCGGTATATCGTTTGTTATTCCGAATGCGACCGAGTAATAACTCGCATCACTCGATTTGAGAATCCACCACGTATTGGTTGAAGGTCTAAAAATGGCAAGATCGGTTTTACCGTCGCCGTCATAATCACCTTCTACCGGATCATCGCCCGAAGTTCCCCAACCGCTCGAAAATTGTTGTGAACCCGTGCCGCCCAACACCCACCACACGCCCGAAGATGGTCGCCAAACCGCGAGATCGGCAGGTGCCGCCGGATTCGCATTGGCATCTTCAACCGCCAGTAGCCGTGAACCGGCATAAACATATTCTTTACTTAATTGCGGTGTCGGTGTCGGAGTCGGTGTCGGCAGAAACGGATTGATCTGATTGATGAATGATTCTTCGTTATTGTTAAAATTGCCTTTGTTATTGGCGCGTTTGGCAACTTCTCTCTGAGCATCTTCATCAAGATATTTGAGACCGCTTCCCAACACTCCGAATGCGACCAATCCGATAATTCCGATCATCAGGGCGTGCGATCTTAAATATGTCAACCAATTTGGTTTGCTTGATTGATTCTCTAAAATGTCCGATTCGGGATTATTATTGGAAATAGGTTTTACTTCAACGCTTTCCGGTAAATTCTTTTTTCGAGTTTTTCTTGACATAAATTCATTCCGCCTTCAAAAAGGTTTTCGACCACTAAAAAAAGCCATGAATCAAAGGCACTGCAAGCCTCGGATTCACGACCCGTTTTAGAAAATAATTGTTGTTGGTTAATTGATATTGCTTGCTTGCTTGCTTGCTTGCTTGCTTGCTTGCTTGCTTGCTTGCTTGCTTATAGGCTTTGCTGTCAAGAATCTTTGTGCAGTAAAGTCCAACAAA
>JANPDZ010000283.1:0-13054 GCA_031431735.1 Acidobacteriota bacterium
ATGCTCGCGCTCCAGTCTTTAAGCCTTAGTTTACTTTTGAAAATAACTTTTTATTGAGACATTACAAAATAGCCCAAACCTCTCAAGCAAAATCTTTCGCGTTTTGTTATTATCAATAGTTTGATTTGAAAGAGCATAAAGAAAAATAATTACAAAACTCGCTATCTGCGGTGATTTTGAATTGTTTGGCTGGGAAATGATCTTGTGAGATAATTTCAAATATGAATACCAACGTTATAAATCCGTCAAGACAGAATTGGATAAACAATCACAAGGAATTGCTTCGCCAATATCGTGGTCAGTGGATTGCTCATAACGAAGTTGAAGTATTGGCTTCGGCGAAGAAAGGCGAAGATTTGATGCGGATTCTGAAAGAAAAGAAGATTGAAAAATACACCTTGGCATATCTTCATCCGTATCTGTTCACAGAAAAAATACGTCTCTTGCCGATTCGTTTGCGAACCGTCAAATTGCACGAATGGTCGCCATTTTATCCGGCGAAAATTATTGCCCATAATAATTCTTGCGAACTGGATGTATTGGTAGATTCAGGTGCGGATTTGTGCATTATTCCACTAGAATTAGGAAAAGACCTTGGATTAACCCTGACAGATTTGGAAGTTCCGCTGAAAGCCGCCGGAATTGGCGGAAATATCTCTTTGGTGATGCGATATTTAGATTACGAAATTGATAACCATCTTATCAAAAATGTTCCGACAGCCTGGGTTTTAGACGCAGATTGTGATGACATTATCTTAGGCAGAGAGGTGATTTTTGACGCTTTCGATATTGAATTTAAACAAGCTGAGGAAACTATCAACTTCACATTCAGAGGAAATTGAAATTTTGAGCAAAACTCTCTATCTATGCTATTTCGGCTTGCGCGAACCGCTTGTGCAGACGCAGGTTTTGCCGTATTTGCGCGAGATAAACAAGGACGGCATCAAAATATTTTTGCTGACCTTTGAGCCGAATTTTAAGACGGCTTGGACAACAGAACAAATCGAAGCCGAACGCCAAAAACTCGCGGCAGAAAACATTGATTGGTATGCTCTGGCTTATCATAAAACTCCTTCCGTTCCCGCAACTTTTTACGATATTTTAAATGGCACGCGTTTTGCCATTAAACTTGCGAGAAAAGAAAAAATTGACGTTTTTCACGTCCGCGGACATATTCCCGCGCCAATCGGAGCAATTGCGAAAATTTTTTGTGGCGGAAAGATGCTTTTTGACATTCGCGGTTTTATGCCCGAAGAATATACTGATGCAGGCGTTTGGCAAGAAGCGAGTTACGTTTATAAATTGGTCAAACGCTTGGAAAAATGGCTGATGAAAAAGGCTGATGGTTTTGTCGTTCTGACGGAAAAAGCGCGTGAAATTCTTTTCCCCGAAAGTGCGGAAACAGGTTTTGACAAATTTGATCGTCCGGTCGAAGTTATTCCCTGTTGCATTGATGCCAAGCGTTTTGAATCGGCTGAAATACCTGAGCGCGAAACGATTCGGCGGGAAATGAATTTGCAGGGAAAGCAGGTTTTTGTCTATGTTGGTTCATTCGGCGGTTGGTATTTGACCGATGAAATGGTACGTTTTTTTGCGCAGGCATACCGCCGAAATCCTGACAGTTTTACGATAATTTTGACTCAAAGAGATGTCGAAAAAATACAAAAAACTTTGTCTGAAACAGGTTTGAACGAAAATGATTTTTTAGTACAGAGCGTTTCGCACACCGAAGTTCCCCGATTTTTAAAAGCATCTGATGTCGCAATTTCATTTATCCGGACGTGCTATTCAAAACAATCTTCGTCGCCAACAAAAATTGCCGAATATCTTGCCGCCGGTTTGCCGATTATTTCAAATTCGGGCGTTGGTGATTTGGACGCACTGATTGAAAATGAAAAGGTCGGCGCGATTTTGCACGGATTTTCGGAACAAGATTATGCGGAAGCATTGGGGAAAATTGACAATTTGTTGAAGGACAAAAATTTACGCGAACATTGCCGCGAGGTCGCGTATAGAAATTTTGACCTTGAAACGGTTGGCGGCGAAAGATACCGAAATATCTACAAAAAACTTTGCAAAATTGATGTTTGATATGGATTTATTGAATCTTTGGAAAGAAAAACAATCGTTGGGGAAAATCCGTTTTGATGCGGATTTGCTTGCTATTAGCGCGGCTTCCGGCGGTCGTGATTACGATTGGGGAACGGTTTTTTACAGCCAAGCACGAGAAGATTACAAAACGAAAATCAAACAAACGACGCGAAAAACTACATTTGATTTGGAGTTGATGAGCGGACTTAAAATCGCCGAATTCGGAAGTTTAATTATTGCCGCCAATCCGAACAGTCTTTTTCAAGGTCATCTCGTCATTTATCCGAAAAAAAAATCACCCGAACTTAACTTTCAAGACATTTACGACCTAACGCGGCTTGCCCAAACGCACGCAGAACAAACTTTTATCCACAATATGGAATGTTCGGCGGCTTCAATTTTGGATTGGGCGCACTATCAAGCCTATCCGCTTGTTTTTCCGATTGAGAAGGAAAAAGGCACGTTGCTCGGCGAGTTTGGAAACGTAAAAATTGCGCGAATCGCCGAAGATTTTCCGGCTTACGCGCTCGTTGCCGAAAGCCTTGAGACCGAAATATTAACTCGTTGGTTGCTGAAAATTCTCGAACTGTTGGCGGAAAACGACAATCCGCACGGACAAAAAATTCCCTGCAATTTTATTTGGCGAGAGAATCACATTTGGATTGTTCCGCGAGCTTTAAATCAATCAAATCTTGCCGCCAGCTATTTCGGCGGACTCGAAATGGGTGGAATTTTTTGTCTGCCGAACGCCGACGATTTTCGCCGATATTTGCCCGATATTTTGCGAAAGGAAATCACGAGGGCAACTCTTACCTGCGAACTCGAAACGCAAAAATGGCTTGAAGACAATGCTTTACGGCTTTTATGGGAAATAATTTGAGCAAATTTGAAACAATTCTTTCGCCCGCAAGATTGGAAAATTTGCGCAAAAACGGCGCGATTTGTTTTGACGTGGACGACACATTGCTAGCCCGTCGAAAAAATATTTCGGAAAGTGACCAAGTTTTTTCGGAAAGTCCGGCGGCGGCTTTCGTCCCCCTTCTTTTAAATGCGGGCGTGAAAGTTTGTATCATCACCGGACACGGTTGGACGCAACTCAAAGAGCGTTTTGTTTTGCCTCTGACCGAAGAAATATCGAAGAATTTTCCCGAAAAACGCGAAGAAATTTTGCAACGCTTTTTTGTCTATGCTAATCGCGGCGCGACGAAAATGATTTGGAAAAACGGCGATTACGCGGAAGATGTAAATTACGGGCGCGAATTTTCTTTCGATGAAACAAATTTAATTCAAATTCGTGAAATTTTCGCCGAACTCGCTAAAAGTTTTAATGAAGATTTTGCCAAACAGAAAGATTTTTATCGGCAAAGTTTTCCGAAATTTGCCTTTGATGAATTGCCGCCGGAAATTCTCGAACGCGAACAAGTCGTATTAGGTTTGCGTCCGATTCCGTCCGAAGCACATTGCGAAAAAAAAGTTTTCGAATCGCCGCGCCAACGACTTTTTTTGATTGGCTGTGAATTGCTGAAAAAAGCGAAATTGGAAGCAAAATACGAACTTACGCAAAGCGGGAAAAGCACTTTGGAAATTACCAAAAAGGCAGTTTCCAAAAAAGTTGCATTTAAGGATTTGCTGTTTCAGATTACCAAAGAAAAAGAAATCTCGCTCGAAACAGTTGAAAACTCTTCTATTTACGTCGGCGATGAATTTGCGTCGGGCGGCAATGATTTTATTATTTCGCAAAGTTTTCCGCACTGTTTGTGTCTTTCGGTTGCTTGTGCAAAGCGTGAAAATTCGTCTGAAAAAGTGCTTTTTTTGCACGATTGTTTTCAGCTTGAAGGCATTCCGGCAACGTCATTTTTAATCGCTTATATACTAAAGTTTTTGACTTAAACAGCGCAGTTTGCTAACCTTATTCATTCTATTCCAAAGTTTTCAGGTAATAATATGGAACAACTCACCAATCAGGATAAAAAGCCGAACATTTTAATTTTTTGCGGCGGACGTGGAAGCGGCGAACTTGTAAATCAGCTTTTAGATTCCGGCGCGAACGTAACTTGTTGCGTCAACGCCTACGACGACGGCTTAAGCACCGGACGTTTGCGCCAGATGTTCGGCGAATTAGGTCCATCAGACATTCGTAAAAATCTACTTTCTCTGATGGATTTAGACGCTTCCGGCTATTGGTCGCGCTACGAGGTTTTTTCGTATCGCTATCCGGCAGACGAAGCCAAAGCCGAAGTGTTTCGGCAAGAAATTACGGCAGTTTGCCGCGAAGAAGAAATTTCTGAACCAAGCGGTGCATCGGAATTTTCGAGGATGTTGGCGCGAACTTCAAAAGAATTTCGTGAAAGTATCATCAAATATCTGAAAATTTTCTTGCGCGAACTAGAAAGCGCGGAAAAAAGATTAAACCTAGTCTTTTCATTTAGCGATTGCGCTATCGGAAATTGTATTTTAATGGGCGCGTTTTTCGATTATGAACGAAGTTGGGGAAAAGCCGTCAATTCTTTGGAGAATTTGCTGGTTACACGCGGCAAAATCGAAGTTGTTTCTGAAGTTGATCGACATCTATTTGCTGTTTGCAAAGACGGACGAGTTTTGCCGTCGGAAGCATCGGTTATTACGGATTCGGATGGCGACATCGTTGATATTTTTCTTGCGGAAAAGCCGGTTAATAAATTAGAGGCAGAAAAAATTGTTCAAGATTTGGGACTTGAAAAGGCGTTGGAAAAGATACGCGCCGAAATTCATTCACCGGTTAGCGCAACGGAAAGCGCGATAAAAGCGATTGAAAACGCGGACGCTTTGATTTACGGTTCAGGAACTTTTCATTCTTCGATTTTGCCTTCTTTGAAGATTGAAGACGTAAGAAAAGCTGTCAAGCAAAACAAAAATGCTAAGGTGATGATTCTCAATATCGTCGAAGAAGCTGACACACGCGGATTTTCGGGAATGGATTTGGTCGGTAAAATCGGCGAATTTGTTGGCAAAGATTCTATTTCACACATCGCGGCAAATGCGCCGAATTCGGAAAAAGTTGGCACATATTTTACGCTCAACGAAACTGAATTAAGCGAAAATAGATTCACTGTAAAACTCATTAAAGGCGATTTTGAATCGCGCACTCGTCCCGGACGGCACGATTCAATGTTGCTTGTGCAATCGCTTAACAAGGTCGGAAAAATCCGCACATCGCCGCAAATCGAAATTTCAAATCAGCCTTTGGTCAGCGTTTTGATGTTGGCTTGGAATCGAAAAGAAGAAGTTGAAATCGGTTTGAAAGAGATGCGAAAAATGACGTATCCGAAAATTGAATTCGTTCTCGTTGACAACGGAAGCACCGACGGCACGACGCAGATGGTTTATGAACAATTTCCCGAAGTCAATGTCGTGCGCCTGCACACAAATACGGGAATGACCGGCTACAATGTTGGTTTGGCGACTGCTCGCGGAAAATATGTGATTATGCTTGACGACGATTCGCACCTTGCGCCGGACGCGGTGGCGAAAATGGTCAAAGCGTGGGAATCGGAAGAAAATAAACAGGTCGGCGCGATGGCATTTCGCGTTTTGAATCCACATAACGGAAGTCTTGTAACACATCTTTGGGAAGAAAGATTGACGGATGTTGAGCCGGGACGCGAGCGTGAAATTACGTCTTTTGCGGCTTGCGGGGCGGCGGTCAGGCGCGATGTGCTTGACGAAGTCGGTTACTTCGACGACGACTTTTTTCTTTATGCTACCGAAGACGATTTATCAATTCGTATTTGGAGTGCGGGCTACAAAATTGTTTATGAACCGCGTTGCATTTCATATCACCGTGAAAGCCGTAAACAGAGAAGTTGGGGAAGATATGGCTACGGTTTCCGTAATGCGACCTGGTTTAACATCAAACATTTGCCGCTTCATCTGTTGCCGATGGTTTTTATCAGAAACTTGTTTTGGCTTTTTACAAGAAGCATTCGGTTTCGCTCGTTTCTTTATTTTTATCATGGTTTGATTGGATTATTTCAGGGCTATTTCCAATTTCTTACGCCTCTTAAAAAACGCAAAAAGATTGATACTAAAATTGCGAAATTTTGTATTAACGATATGTGGATAACCCGCCCGATTTTTTCGACCTCATGGAAAATTTACAAAGATAAACGCTACATTCTCGATAAGCGGGGCGTTTCTCCTTAATCATATAAAATTATGAATCAAAAATTTCATTTTAAGGAAATAAATTGTCCGATTTGCTCCAGCAACAAGACAAAATTTCTCGGGTGGCGTGGCGGCGAAGCGCATCGTGAAGGGTTGGGAGTTAAATGCCGAATTGTAAAATGCAGACATTGTCATTCGATATTTCCTAATCCGATGCCTTATCCTAGCGGTGAAGACATCAGATATGCTGACGTTGACGGTTATTTTGAGAATGTTATGAGAGTTGATTCAGAAGAAAGAATTTCTTTCGGAACACAATTAGTCGAAGATGCAGAAAAACTACTTGGTTTTCGTGGGAAGTTTCTTGATGTAGGTTGTGGGCGCGGAGAAATAGTTAAAGCCGCCGATAATATCGGCTGGGAAGCCAAAGGCTGCGACATTTCCGATCAGTATATAGATTATGCCCGTAATAAACATAAAGTTGATGCCTATGCCGGCACAATTGAGGAATTAAAATTCGCTGAAAATTCTTTTGACTTTATCTCTTTAGTGGAAGTTATCGAACATTTGTATAATCCGTTAGAAACGATTTCCGAACTTCACCGCATTATGAAAAAAGACGGAATACTCTATCTAAGTACGCCGAACGAAGAAAGTGTCTACCAATCATTCGGCAATCTTTACTATAAATTTAGAGGCAAAAACTGGGTGGTTAATTTATGTCCGACTTGGAATTTATATCATATAATTGGATTTAGTCCGCGTTCACTCAAATACTTACTTGAGCATAATGGCTTTAAAGTAGAAAAAACAGTTGTATATCCAGGAAATTTGCCTGTTCCAAAACACAATTCATTGTTTGGAAACATTGAAAACCTCGGAACATCTGCGGTTGAAAAACTCGCCAATCTTTTAGGTAAAAGTCCGTATATGTTTACTTGGGCACGAAAACTAGGATAGAGTCGAAATTTGTTATTTAATTGTCAGGGTCAACGACATCGTGGACTATTTTTCTCAATTGTTCTAATCATTGGACTTTAACTCGCTCATCAATGCCTTTAGGCTATTCTCATGAGTGAGCAAAAATCTGATGAATTTTACTATCGTCGTTTAGTATTTAAGTTCTTTGAAAAAGAAAAATCAACCCGCGAAATCTTGCGCGAGATTCCGCGCTCGCGTTCCTGGCTCTTCAAATGGAAACGGCGTATTTGCTTGAAAAGATTGGATTAAAAGTCTCCGCTTTGCCACTTTCGATTTACCGTGACAAAAGTTTTTACACAATGCGAACCGATGCGCTTGACCGTTTCGGAACAAGGCTCGAACATCGTTTTTCGAAAAAACAGATCGAAGAAATGTTGCGCGAAGCCGGACTTGAAAATATTCAATTTAGCGACGAAATGCCTTTTTGGTGTGCAGTTGGTTTGAAGAAAAAAGTTTAGATTTATGTATATTTTGGGATTAACAACATTGGGCGATTCTGCCGCGACTTTGATAAAAGACGGCGAAATCGTCGTGGCGATTCTTGAAGTAGTTGGAAACATTAGACATTATTTGAAATAAAGAAATTATCCACGAAGGAACACGAAGATTTCACGAAGGTAAGAAAAAAGTTGCCGATTGTTTAAAATTGAACCGACAATCGGTGATATATATTTCAAACAAAGAGAAAAACCTTCGTGTTTCCACCGCTTGAAACTTCGTGGTTAGTTATTTCAAATAATCTCTATTATCGAATAAAGGTTTTTATATTATGCCTACTTTATCAATGTTTTTCGGGATAATTATTAGAATGTATTACGCGCCGAAAGAGCATAATCCGCCTCATATTCACGCGATATATCAAGGCGATGAAGCGGTTTTGCGTATTTCAGACGGAGAAATTACTGAGGGGAAAATCCCGAATAAACAAACAAAATTGGTTCAGGCGTGGATCGAAATTCATCGGGAAGAACTGACGGCTGATTGGGAATTATGTCAAAATGGTGAGAAACCTTTTGCCATCGAGCCTTTAAGATAAAATGTATTTTTCAGTCAAACAAGTTGAGCCAAAGCCGGATTATTTGCTTTTATTAACCTTTGAAACCGGTGAAAAAAAGCTGTTCGATATGAAACCGTATTTGGATATTGGCGTTTTTAGAGAATTGAAAGACGTAAAATTATTCAATACAGTTCAGGTAAGTTTTAATAGTGTTGCTTGGGAAACAGGCGCGGATTTTGACCCCGAAGTTCTATACAAAAAAAGTCAACTGCCAAGCGAATGAACAGATGTGTATCTTAGGATTAACTAATACGGATTACTGATAAAAAATGTGCATTATCAAATTCAACAAGTCAGAACCCCGAACGGTAGTGAGTGGGTCAAGCAAGCGAGTCGTGACCGCTCCCCGTTCTGACTTATTGCACAATTATCAACGGGAAACCGTATAAGCAGGTATGAATAAGTTTTGTGACATAATGCAGAAGCCCGCACGGAGTAAGGGCGAACCGCACACTTACGAGCGTAGCGTGTTTCCGCCAGCGAAGCGCGGCGGACATTCAAACTAAAGTTTGGACTCTGAACGAAGCAAAATACTTGATTACTTTTGCTCACCTGCTTAGCGGGATTTAAGTTTCCCCGAATGAAAACCTTTTGAAAAGATGCGGACAAGTAAATTCAAATTGTTAGTTTTATTGGGAATTGCGTTCCTACCATCGTTTCTGAAACGTCCGCTTTATCGCCTTTTTTTTGGTTACAAAATCGGCAAGCGTGTAAAAATCGGATTTTCGATTGTTGATGCGAAAGAATGTGTGATTGACGACGACGTTTCAATTGGGCATTTGAACGCCCTGGTCGGCATCAAAAAACTTTCAATCGGCGACCATACGCGCATCGGACATCTGAACATCATTCGTGGCGGCGACGAAGTGCGGCTCGGTCGCTATACGGAAATTATTCGTCTGAACGAGATAAATTCGATTCCCGACCCGATAATTGTGACACCTGCTGACCCGCGATTTATTCTGGGTGATGGCAGTGTCATTGCGGCTTCGCATAAAATTGATTTTACAGACCGGGTTGAATTCGGCAAGCGCGTAATTTTGGGCGGCAGAAATTCGTCGCTTTGGACGCACAACCGGCAGAAGACAAAGCCGATAATTATTGGCGATTACAGTTATATCGGTTCGGAAATCCGCATCGCGCCGGGCGGCGAAATTCCGCCGAAATGTATCGTCGGAATCGGTTCGGTGATTACGAAAAAGTTTGAAGACGAATATTTTTTGATCGCCGGCGTTCCGGCAAAAGCCGTCAAGGAACTTGACGAGGACGGGAAATTTTTGACCGAATACAAAACGCGACCTGATTTGCCCGAAGAGATTTAAAGATGGATAAAATAATCGCAATTTGTTGTTTTTTTACCGCGATTGCGGTGATGATTTTGGCTTTTCCCGAAGGGAATATCGCTATTCTGGTCACTGCTCTTTTATCGACGCTGGTCATTATTTTAATTCGTCAAAACACGGATGAAAGTGTATTTTTAATTCGAATATTTCTAGTCGCACTACTGGCTCGCCTTATTTTTGGTATTTTCATTCATGTTTTTGATCTACGAGGGTTTTTCGGCGGCGATGCCATGACCTTTGATGTATTCGGGCAGCGTTTGGTAGATGTTTGGTTTAATAATGTTTCATCGGACGATTGGGTAAGTAAGAAAGCCATGAGTACCAGTACACCCGGCTGGGGAATACATTATCTGGTTGGTTTTATTTACACCATTATCGGACAAAATATTCTCGCCGCACAGTTTCTTTGTGCAACCATCGGGGCGGCGACCGCGCCGATGGTTTATGTCTGCGCTGATAAGATTTTTCATAATCATCGGGTTGGTAAAATTGCTGCTTTGATGGTCGCGCTGTTTCCTGCTTTTATCATCTGGTCGGGTCAATTACTCAAAGACGGATTGATAATTTTTCTCCTCGTTTTGGCAATGACGATGGTTTTGCAGCTTCAGAAGCGGTTGAATTATCTCGCGGTTATCTTTCTGCTTTTTGCGCTTTTCGGGATTCTCAGCCTAAGATTCTACATATTTTATATGGTCGCAATCTCGGCTGCCGGCAGTCTAATAATTGGTCAAGCCGGTTCGGTCAAATCCATTATCAGAGGCTTTATTCTGCTTGTTGTGATGGGACTTGCCTTGGTGTATTTGGGAGTTTTGAGGACGGCGACCGATAATCTTGATAAATGGGGAAGTCTCCAAAGTGTCCAGCGAAGCCGTTCGGATTTAGCGCGGTCGGCGGATTCCGGTTTTGGAGGGGATGTTGATGTTTCAACGGCTGAAGGCGCAATTGCTGTTATTCCTTTGGGTTTTACTTATTTGATGCTCGCACCTTTTCCGTGGCAATTGGGCAGTTTACGGCAATCTATTACGATTCCCGAGATGATTGTCTGGTGGTGTTCAATCCCGTTAATGATTATGGGACTTGGCTACACCATCAGAAATCGTTTGCGGAATGCGATTCCAATTTTGATTTTTACTTTGATGTTGACGATTTCTTACTCGATTTTTCAGGGAAACGTCGGCACGGCGTATCGCCAACGCACGCAGATTCAGGTGTTTTTGTTCATTTTTATTGCCGTCGGTTGGACGTTGAGAAAGGAAAAAAAGGAAAACAACAAAGCCGTCAGCGCGGCTAAACGCGAGCAATTGGAAAAACAACTGAGACGAATTGGAGATAAGGATTCTGAAAAATAGATGTGTGGAATTGTCGGATTTGTAAATTCAAACTCACGCGTTGCGGAGCGCGAAATTTTAGAAGAGATGAATGCCTGCATCATTCATCGCGGACCTGACGAAGACGGTTTTTTTGTCAAAGAATCGGTCGCCTTGGCGATGCGCCGACTGGCGATCATTGATTTAAAAGGCGGACAACAACCGATTTTTAATGAAGATAAAACGGCGGCGATCGTTTTCAACGGCGAAATCTACAACTTTCAGGAAATCAAAAAGGATCTGGAATTACGCGGACACGAGTTTTATACAAATAGCGATACTGAAACGATTGTCCATCTTTATGATGAATACGGCGCGGATTGTGTTCAGCATTTGCGCGGAATGTTTGCATTTGCGATTTGGGACGCGACCGATAAATCGCTTTTCGTGGCGCGCGACCGCGTTGGCAAAAAACCGCTTCTTTATTCTCATCAGGAAAACGGTGATTTAATTTTCGGCTCGGAATTTACCGCGCTGCTCGCGCATCCCGCCATTTCGCGCGAGGTTGATTTTGAAGCGATTGACAGCTATCTTTCGTATCTTTGTGTTCCTGCGCCGCAGACGGCTTTTAAGCAAATTAGAAAGCTCGAACCCGCGCATTGGCTTCGCTGGAAAGACGGACGCATCGAAACGCGAAGGTATTGGCAACTGGATTTTTCCAAAAAGATAAAGATTTCGGAAACCGAAGCGATTGAAGAAACAACCCGGATCTTGCGCGAATCAACCAAATTGCGCTTGATTTCAGAAGTTCCGCTTGGGGCATTTCTTTCGGGTGGCGTTGATTCGTCCGTTGTCGTTGCATTGATGGCTGAGGAAAGTTCACAGCCGGTCAAGACCTTCTCAATCGGTTTTGAAGAGCAGGATTTCAGCGAACTTAAATACGCGAAACGGGTTGCCGAACACGTTGGCGCGGAATATCACGAATTTATCGTGCGTCCGAATGCGCTCGAAGTTTTGCCGACGCTCGTTGAGCATTACGGCGAGCCCTACGCGGATTCATCGGCGATTCCGACCTATTACGTTTCAAAAGAAACGCGGCAATTTGTGACGGTCGCATTAAATGGCGACGGCG
The DNA here is from genome assembly GCA_031431735.1 of Acidobacteriota bacterium. Lineage (GTDB taxonomy): Bacteria > Acidobacteriota > Blastocatellia > Pyrinomonadales > Pyrinomonadaceae > JAFDVJ01. The sequence goes on from JANPDZ010000283.1 coordinate 12,055, forward strand.
GCGATGAATCTTTTGCGGGCTACGAACGCCACGCCGCAATGAAAATCGCCGAAATTTATCATCGTTTTCCGGAATTTGCGCGAAAACTGTTTATCGAAAAACCGATCAATCTTTTTCCAACTTCGGAGCTTAAAAAATCGCGTCTGCGCGATGCCAAACGCTTTTTGCAAGCCGCCGGTTTGCCGCGCACGGAACGCTATTTTCGATGGATGTCAACCTTTAACCGCGATGCCAAGCGCGAGCTTTACACGCGGGATTTCAGCGAAAGGATCGCGGCGCAAAATCCGTCCGTCTTGATGGACAAATGGTTTGGAGCCGCCAACGGCTCAGGCGTTTTGGACGCGACGTTGCTGACCGACCAGATGACTTATTTACCGAATGATCTGCTGGTCAAGGTTGACATTGCTTCGATGGCAAATTCGCTCGAAGCGCGTTCACCGTTTCTTGACCATAAAGTCATTGAGTTTGCCGCGAGCTTGCCCGAAAATCTAAAAATGCAAAGGTTTGAAACAAAATCTCTGCTCAAAAAAGTTGCGGCGAGGCTTGTGCCGCGTGAAGTTGTCTATCGGCGCAAAATGGGTTTTGGCGTTCCCATCGGTAATTGGTTTCGCGGCGAGATGAAAGGTTTTGTGCGCGAGATTCTTCTGTCGGAAAAATCTCTGAAACGTGGAATCGCTAAGAGCGAAATGATTGAAAAATATGTCAATGAACATACAAATGGCGAGCGTGACCATACGTTTCAGATTTGGACACTTTTGATGTTGGAACTATGGTTTCAGCGATTTATTGATTAAAATTCTAAAAAATTGGAGGCTGTAAATAATTCGTGCCTGAGTCATTATCAATTGCCGCTAGCTAAAGCCATTAGTATCTACACAAGTCAAAAACATTGATTTTAGCTCTGAAAGAGCGGGATATAATAGCCTAGCGCATCGCGCTAGGTCGGCGATACATAATTTCACTAAGCCCTGAAAGGGCGCAATATTGATAATTTCGCCCT
>JANPDZ010000284.1:0-7082 GCA_031431735.1 Acidobacteriota bacterium
TCAGTAGATCCAAAATTCAGACAATTATCGAAAGAAACTGCTGAAGTAATGGATAATGGATAATTGGTAATTGATAAATTCGGTTGTCCGTCAAGCATATTTATCAATTATCCATTATTCCAAGGGTTTCAAACGGAATTACGAGAATCGTCAAGTGAATTTAGGCTGCGATTGGCAAAGGCTTTTTTACAAATTTGGATCTACTGAGTATATTCAATATTATCCATTAAATAAATCGTTCTCAATAACCGTTCAGAGTTACTCATTATTGATTGAGAAACTGTTCAAATCTACGCATTATGGATATTGAAAATAAACTTCGCTCGTTTTGAAGCGGTCTCTGACAGGGTTATTCAAAGTCTGAATTTGAGAAGAATTATCTATCAACTATCATCTTTCATCTATTATCTATTCCGAATGGTTCACAAATATTACCTTCGGAATAGATGAAAGATGATAGTTGATAATTGATAGATTCGAATTGTGGATGTGGGGCGCACAATTTTTTCGACTTTGAATAAGCCCTACGGTCTCTGATCGCCTGCACCTGTGAGAAAAATAATCCGGGCGGTCAAAGACCGCCTCTAAACGGATTTCGGTATTTATTTTTCAAAGACCATTTGTTTTTGAAAGTTTTTATTTTCAGGACTTTTGTTCTACAATTGTTAAGAAATTCCGCCTTTAATATTAAATGCAAGATAAAGTTTCGCATCAGATTACGCATTTGCTGGTTGATTGGAGCAAAGGAGATGAGTTTGCCCTTGAGCAATTAATGCCGCTTGTCTATGAGGAATTACGGCAGATGGCGCGCAGGTATATGAAACAACAATCTGCCGGACACACTTTGCAAGCGACCGAACTGATCCACGAGGCTTATTTGAAAATCGCTAGAAGCGAAGACCGGAATTGGCAAAACCGCGCTCATTTTTTCGGTGTTGCAGCAAAAGCGATGCGGCAAATTTTGGTTGATCACGCACGTTCTAAACATAGTAATAAACGCGGCGGCTGGCAGGAAAGAATAACTATTACCGATGAAACCAAAGTTGCAAGCTGTAATTCGAGTGAAATTGTCGCGCTCGACGATGCTTTGAAACTTTTGGAGGAAATTGATAAACGTCGTAGTAGCGTAGTCGAAATGAAATTTTTCGGGGGGTTGGAAATTGAGGAAATCGCCGAAGTATTGAAAGTATCGCCGACTACCGTCAAGCGCGATTGGCAGTTTGCCCGCACCTGGCTCTTGCGCGAATTGGCAAAGAGCGGGTGAAATACATAATTTTAATCAATAGTTGAAGCGCATTAATTTAAGCGCAGACATCTTGCCTGCGCTTGAATCATTTCTAGCATTAATTTTGAACATTGAGCGATTAAATCAGATAGAAGAGATCTATCACACAGCTTTGAAAATCCCGCGCATTGAGCGGGAAGTATTTTTCAATGAATTTTGCGGAGCAGATATTGATTTGCGCCGTGAGGTTGAATCATTGCTCGCTTTCGAAAAAACATTTGATACTCTTTTGGACGCTCCGCCCGAAGCCCTCGCCGCCGAAATCTTTCACGAAAATGACAACGTCAAACTCATCGGCCGGCAATTCAATCAATATAAAATACTTTCGCTTCTCGGGATGGGCGGGATGGGAGCGGTTTATTTGGCTCAGGATACAAAATTATTGAGAAATGTCGCCTTGAAAGTTTTACCGGCGGAAATGCTCAGCGAAGAAAACCGTGTCCAGAGATTTATCCACGAAGCCCGCGCCGCCTCAGCCTTGAATCATCCGTATATTTTGACGATCTACGACATCGGCGAAGCAGAAGAACAACATTATATTGCGATGGAATTTGTGGATGGTGAGACTCTTCACAATTTGATATATAGTGAAAAGTTCGGTCTCAAAACACTTTTGAAATATCTTTCGCAAGTTGCCGAAGGATTATCAAAAGCCCATTCCGCCGGCATCGTTCACCGCGATCTGAAACCTGAAAACATAATGATAACGAGCGACGGCTATGCAAAAATTCTCGATTTCGGTCTTGCCAAACTCGTCGAAGGCGCAAGCATTTTGTTTGAAGCGCAACAACATCAATCAATTAAAGGAATGATCATGGGAACGCTCGGTTATATGTCGCCTGAACAAGCGCAGGGCAAACCTGAAATTGACCAACGCTCAGATATATTTTCATTTGGCTGTATTTTGTATGAAACTATTGCAGGACGAAAACCTTTTGAAGGGAATTCGAGTGTTGACGCTCTTTACAAAATTATCAATTCCGAACCCGAACCGCTCAACGCTTCGCCCGCCTTGCAACAAATAGTCGGTCAATGTTTGAAAAAATCGCCCACCGATAGAATTCAGACAATTAAAGAAGTCGCCGATTTGCTGAAAAAAGCAGATTTACAAACGGACGAAACGGCTTTATTTGAAGAAAAGACGGCATTGCTTAAATCGCCGAATATTACCAAAACGATTACAAGATCGTTTTCCGCACAGCGTCGGCAGACCACAATCTTGTATGCTGATCTTTCAGCTTTGAGCGATGTTTTGGAAGAATTTGACCCAGAAGTCGCTGATCAGATAATAAACGTTTTGTTTATTCGGCTTAATGAGGTGATCGAAAATGGCAATGGAAAGCTCGAAAAGCGATTAAATGATACCTTTGTAGCACTTTGGGGAGCCGAAAAAATCAGCGAAGAAGACCCTGAAAATGCCATTCGGACCGCGCTGGCCCTACAAAAAACGGCAGCTGAATTTATCCTCAACGCTGATTTTCAAACAAATCGCAACATTCATCATTGTCTAAAAATCGGGCTCAGTACCGGCATGATCTTGGTTGGGAAATCAAGCGACTCCGGCGATTTTTCAGCTTCGGGCGCGGCCGTCAATGCCGCAAAACGCTTACAGCGAAACGCATCTGTCGGCGAAATTCTTATCTCGCAAGAAACCTACCGACACGTTCGCGGCATCTTTGATGTTTCGGAATTTGACTCACCTGATCTTAGAAATAAACCTGAATCTGCCAAAATTTATTCGGTCAAAAGTGTCAAACCGCGGGCATTTCGGTTGGGTAGGCGCGGCGTCGAAGGAATCGAAACGCGGCTTGTCGGGCGCAATTACGAACTGGAAAAAATGCTCGATGCTTTGCAAACTGTCTTTGAAGACGGAGAAATTCAAGTAATTTCGATTATCGGCGACGCAGGTTTGGGAAAGTCGCGTCTGCTTTTTGAATTTCGTGATCGCGTTGAGCTAATGAATGAAAAAGTTCGCGTTTTCAACGCTCGTTCAACTGAAACGATGCGCGGTTTGCCTTATTCGCTGGCGCGCGATTTGTTTTCGGCACGCTTTGAAATTCTCGAAGATGATTTGCCGCAAATTGCACGGGAGAAATTGGTTAAGGGGTTTCTGAAACTCACTGAAAATTCCGGATTGACGACTTCGAACGCTGAAATAAAGATTCATTTTATCGGACATCTGATCGGTTTCGATTTTTCAGATTCGCCGCACATCAAGGGAATTTTAGACGATTTACAGCAGATTCAGACTTGTGCTTTGCATTACGCGGCGCAGTTCTTTTCTGCTATTTCACTAGAAATTCCAACGGTTTTCTATTTGGACGATTTACATTGGGCGGATGAAAAATCGCTCGAATTTTTCGATTATCTTGGGCGAAATTGTACCGCTTCGGCGATTTTGATCTTGGAATTCGCGCGTCCGAGTTTGTTTGAGCATCGGCCGCATTGGGGCGAAGGTCAACCCTCTCGGACACGGCTCGACCTCGCGGCTTTGACAAAACGCGAAAGCCGTTCGCTGGTCGAAGATATTTTGCAAAAAATGCCGTCGGGCGTACCGTCCAGCTTGCGGGATTTGATCGTTTCAAACGCCGAAGGCAATCCGTTTTATGTCGAAGAATTGATAAAAATGCTGATTGACCGGCAAGCGATCAACGCTAATTCGGATCAATGGATCTTAGATGAAAGCCGTCTCGGAGAAACAGAAGTTCCGGCAACTCTGAGCGGAGTTTTGCAGGCGCGACTCGATAAGTTGACCTTCTGGGAAAAACTGATTTTGCAACAAGCATCGGTCATCGGGCGCGAATTTTGGGACAAAGCGGTCGAAAACTTCGGGGCGGAAATTGATGTTCCGACAGTTTTGGAGTCTTTGCGCCGTAAAGAATTGCTCTATCGCCACGAAACTTCCGCATTTTCGGGCGCCAACCAATATCTTTTCAAACACGCTTTGCTGAGAGATGCAACTTATGAAACGGTTCTGCTGGGCGAACGTCGGGTGTGGCACGAAAAAACAGCAGAGTGGCTAATCGAGACCGACGGCGAACGCGCCGACGAATATGCTGCAACGATTGCCGAACACTTTGAAAAAGCGCAAAATGCTCAACAGACGGCGCGGTGGTTTGGTCGTGCAGGTAATCAAGCAAGTAAAACTCACGCCGCTGAATCGGCAGTTCTTTATTTTCAAAAAGCATTACATTTTGTCGAAAAAAATGAATCGGAAATTTCGCCCGAACAAACAATGGATTGGCAAAAAGGATTGGGCCTGGCTTTTTGGATGCAGGCAAAATTTGCCGAAGGCATCAAAGCCTACCGGAATGTGCTGGAAATTGCCAAAACTCTGGACGATAAATTAGTGCAAGCCCAGGCGTTATACGGGATAAGCGCATTTCAACTCGAAAAAGGCGAAAATCGTGCTTCTTTGGAAAGTGCCGTTGAAGGTGTGCAAGCCGCTCGCGAAGCCGGAGATTCGGAAGCAGCGCGATTAGCATTGGCGTTGGCTTTGTATCGTCAAGGTCGTTCGAAGATGTCGCTCGGTGATTATAATGAAGCTATTGTCATCGCCGAAGAAGCCCTGCTAATTGCCGAAGAGTTCAGTGAGCAAAGTTATGCCGAAAAAACTCCGTGTTTTCACCTGCTCGCCGGCGCATATATGTTCCTTGGCCGTTTTGAAAAAGCCGCGTTGAACGCCGAACAGGAAATTATGTTGGCAACAAAAACCGGTAATAAAAAAGGTCAGGCGCAGGCTATAAATACTTTAGCGGAGATAATGCGTCTTCAAGGAGACAGCGAAAAGGCGGTATCTTTTTTTAATGAAGCATTAACGATTGCCCGCGAAATCGGCAACAAAGGCATCGAAATTATGGTTCTCAGTAATATGGGCGGCGCGTTGCTTATTACAGGAGAGTTTGATAAAGCCGAAAGTCTTTTGCGAACAGTGATTGAGATGATCGGTGATTCAGAACATTTTATATTGCCTGAAACTTTGCGTTTTCTGGCGGAAGCCTTAAACGGTCAAAACAAAAAGACGGAAGCCTACGATGCGGTGGCAAAATCACTCGATCTGTCGCAAACAGCCGAAAACAAAGAAAATATCGCCGGCGCGTGGCGTGTTTTGGGTTTGATTGCCGATAACTTTAGAGAGAACTTGACGATCAATGGAGAATCCCATAACGCCGTCGAGTGTTTTAGTAAAGCATTGCAGATTTTTTCGGAAACAAAGATTGAAGCCGAAACCGCCCGCACTTTACGCGATTTTGCCCGTTACGAAAACAAACGCGGAAATCCGGCAAAAGCGCGAAAGATGATGGTCGAATCAAAAGAAATTTTCACGCGGCTGGAAATGCCGCTCGAAATCGAACGTTGCACTTCCATTTTGTCGGAAAAATGATACGCTACTTTAATTATCACTCAATTTGAATAGTTCGGAGTTCCGCCTTTAGGCGGCTAAACCGCGAGGCGCAAGCGCGGCGGTTGCGTGGCTTTAGCAGGGACTCAAAACTAAAACAAAATACTTGATTACTTTTGCTCACTTGCCAGCAATTCTCAGTTTGACTTTTTTGTTTTTAATCTGCGGAGCCCTTGAAAATGGGCGACAGATTAAAATCAACGCAATTTCTGCCGCTCTCTTTGAGAGCTTTATCATATTTTCCAACTTTCCCCGCGCTTACGCACGGGTCTTTATGCTAACACCCGTTTCACGGGTTAAGAGCAATTTCCAAACTGAGAATTGCTGATATTTACATATTCTAAATGGTCATTTTTTCATTGATCGGCAGAAAAATTGTGAACTTCGTGCCGTTTGTAGGATAGTTTGAAACCTCGATTTTTCCGCCGTGCGCGGTGATAATTCCGTAGCAAACCGCAAGACCTAAACCGGTGCCTTTGCCCGCCGATTTTGTCGTGAAAAAAGGGTCGAATACCTTTTTAATATCTTCAGATCTGATTCCAATTCCGCTGTCAGCAATTTCAATTTGAAGTACGTTTTCAGTTTCAGATGTTTTGATAAACAGTTCACCGCCATCGGGCAAAGCATCGCGGGCATTGAGAAAAAGATTGAGGAACACCTGTTGCAATTGGTCGCCGTCGGCAAAAACTTTCGGTAAATTCGCGGCGAGATCTTTATTGATATTCAGTTTCTGAAAAGATTTATCAAAACTGGCGAGCCGCAAACTTTTTTCGATCAGATCATTTGCGTCAACTGCGCTTTTGGCGGCCGGGCGAACCCGCGCAAAATCCATCATATCTTTGGTTACTTGGGTAATTCGATGAATTTGTGTCTGGACAAGTTTCAGGTTTTCAACAGTTTTTTCGTCTAGATCATTTTTCGATTGCATCATCTGAATCAGCGACGAGATCGAAGCCAGCGGATTATTGACTTCGTGCGCGACACCCGCCGCGAGCGTGCCCATTGCCGCCAGTTTTTCAGTGCGGATAAGCTGTTCGTTTAATTTTTGAAGCTGTTCGATGTCGTTTGCCATCTTGCGGCTCATCTCGTTGAAGCTGTTGGCAAGAAGCCCGATCTCGTCGTTGCTCTTGCGTAAATCAACCTCTGTTCCATATTCGCCTTCGGTGACCTGAACAGCGGCCAATGTAATTCTTTGAAGCGGGCGCGAAATTGTTCTGACAACTAACAATAAAAGCAATAGATTGGGCACGAGCGCGGAAATTACGCTGAAAACCAGATATTTGCGCCACGCTTCAAAGGTTGTTCCGTCTTGAAACGCCCAATAAACGATCGGAATTTGAAACAGAATAAAGCTGATAATTGCCACCGAAGCAATGCTCAAAGCGATCTTGTAAG
>JANPDZ010000285.1:0-1983 GCA_031431735.1 Acidobacteriota bacterium
TTTCTAAACTAAAACGGAATTTCATCGGAACCGTCGTAGCTTCCGATAAAAGCTAAATTATTATCTAATCTTAATTCGATCTCGTATTTCCAGATGTCTCTGGGAAACTCCAACATAAGTTGTTTATTTGCACGATAGTTATTTTGCTTGAGAATTTTTTCTTCATATCCTCGACGAATAGCGGTCAGCACAAAAGGCTGTGTCGCAATAGTGTCGGGAGAAAAATCAAAAACTGCAATTTTGGAACTTAGTTGAGCAGTTTGCATAAAAGCCCAATTTCGATTATAAAAATCTGCTTTTGTGTCAACCAAAATTTTTGAACCCCACTTAGAGATTACATTTTTCGGCAGCAAATAAAGCAACGTTTCTTTTTCAGCAGGAGAGCGGCAAACAATGAGTTTTAGTGCAGATAAATCCAATTCATTAGGTACAACAATCTCGGCATTACGACGCAAAATAATGTCATCTCTTTCAGTTCGATTGAAAACCCCTTGATGATATATTTTTTTAAAGTCGAACGATACTAGTTCTTTTGCTGTTGAGCGAAATCCCTGAATTCCTAATTTAGCTAAATTGCCTTCTGCAAATTGACAATCTCTTTTTGTTAAAATCATTTTAGAGTCAAACAAAAAGAAGATCGGAACAGGACAATGTGATTCCAAAGATTGTTCATTTACCGGTCTGATTCCTTCATTATTATATTGTGTAGGTGTTTTTGGACGAAAATATAATCGAACATAATTTTTAATATCTGCCTCGGTAGTGGAAATTATTGTACGACTAGCATTATCAACAAGCATTTTACCCGTTCTTTCGAGTTCCGTCCTACATAATAACTTTTCATTTTTCAAAATCTCCACGGCATTGCGAATATCCGTATAATGAAATACATATTTAGTCCATTTGGAACGAACCGAACCGAGCCAACTCTCATTGGCTAAATTATCTATAAAATCAATAATTTTATCAGAATCCGGTTTCATAAACTCATTACTTAGATTTTTACAAGCGAAACAAAGTAGGTTGTTCCGTTCTAAGCGGCGCAATATATTGAAGTCCTAAATAAGTTTTCTTAGCAACATTATTGCCGATGAAATCCCCTGTTTCGGAAAGCTCTATTTTTTCTACATAAGCCAATTCTGAAAAAATAGGAATCAAATATGAAAGTTCTTCTTCAACCGCACTCGAAACTATTCCTTGTCTCAAATAACCGTGTCTGCGAAACTGTTGCCACAATTCAAGCAACTGTGCATATTCAATCTTACGAGTCCGATTTTCTGCTTCAATAATTAAATAACAATTTTCAGTATCTTTTATGAGATTGTTTTTGTTATCTTCTATTATTTTCGCTTGAAAAACTGATGATTTATTAAGCGTCAGGAAACTCGGTGTTTTTAACAACAATTCTTGTAAATCTTTCCATACTTCACTGAAAGATAGCGTTAAAGGCTCAGACCTTAACCAATTTTCAATCTCTTTTTTGTTTTTATGCTCAGGTATTTGCTCTTTTGTTAAAGGCGGATACACAAAAACATCCGCAGGAATTTTGTTCAAATATCTCTCCATTAAAGGCTTTACAATATTTTCCCAATCTAATTCGCCGTTTCCGCAACCGAGTGCCGGAAAAGCAATACTATAAATGCCAAGATCATTGAACCTTTCGGATAATTTTTTTAAACCCGTTTCAATATAATCCGCTCTTGAAGGGTTTCTCCAATGTTTTTTAGTCGGAAAATTTAGTATCCATTTATGCGATGTTTTATAAATCCACAAAACTCCTATGTCAATTTTTCCTCTCTCACAAAATTCTTGATAATCCTTAAACATATCGGGAAAAGTCTGCTTGAACTGCAATGCTATACCTTTTCCCATAACACCCTGCGTATTTACAGTATTCACCAAAACTTGCGCTGGCGAAGTAAATAAATTTCCTGCAACATAGGTAATCATGTTTGTTTTCTCCTTAAAATATAATGTTTCATC
>JANPDZ010000286.1:0-3144 GCA_031431735.1 Acidobacteriota bacterium
CACAAAAGCAGCGCGGGCAGAAAAACCGCCATTTGAATGCCGTATTTTTGCGAACGGTGAAAAAGCGAAGCCGCGCCCGTCAGCGTGATTTCGTAGCCGTTTGTGGCGTTTCCGATCACTGAATGAATCAGACTGAAATGCTTGATCCAACCGAAAATTGCGCGGTAATTGTTCAAATCGCCGGGCGCGACGCGGATTTTCATTTCAATACATTTATAAAGCAAGGCTTGCGCCTGTGCCAGATTATAAAGGTCGAGCAAATCTTTCGGCGTAATCGGATCAAAGGAAGTAAGATGCTGCTGTGCGGGCAAATCGGCGTAAAGATTCGCCATTATCGCGTCGGCGTCAGTTTGAAATTCTTTTGCCGCCGTTTGAAAAACTTCGTTTCGTGCTTTGGACGAGGGCAAAACAGGATGAGATTTACGCGCTTCGAGAAAGACTTTTTGGCGAATCTCGACCGGTTCGGCAGGCGCGTCAACTTCAAATTCCGAGCGGTCAGTCAGCAGTTTGATCAGACCGCGCAAAATCTTGTAATCCGTTCCCGTGCCGATATATTCTTCGAGTTCGCGTTCGATCGCGCCGCGTGTCGTGCCGACGAATCCCTCGAAAATTTCGATCAAGCCCATTGCATCGCGCTCCGTTCGCGCGTCGTCGGTTTTGATGAGAAAAGGAAAAATTTTATCGCCGCGCCGGTAACTGACGGCTAAATCGGATGTCAACATTTGTTATAATCATTTTCGTTCAACGCCGCGCTTTCGGCAAATTGTGCGGAAAGTTAAATTATTTAAAGCTATTTGAAAACTCAATAATCACTATCTTGTCATCGAAGATGACCAACATCACCGCTTCGCCGCCTAGCGAGAATCGCTAGGAACACGGCAAACAATCAATCGCTCGCTGACGGCGAGCAACATTCATTGCTGCTTTGTTCGACACTTACAGCGTCGGAACATCGAATTTATCAAGAACCTATGGTTTCACCATAGGCGGCGAAGCGGTGATGTTTGTCGGAAGGTTTGGCGACTTAAACCGAGTTTTCAAACAGCTTCTTTACGACAAAAAAATGAATATTCTGGTCTTAAATTGCGGCAGTTCGTCGCTCAAATTTCAACTGATCGCGACCGATCTCGAACGCATCGAACAGAATGCCGACCAAAGATTGGCGTATGGAATGATTGACCGCATCGGCGGCGCGGCGATCCTGAATTTTGCCGTCGAAGGTCAAACACCGGAAAAAAGCGCGGCACCGATTCGTGATATTTCGTCCGCGCTCGATGCAATCATCAAATGGATCTCGGCGCAATCGCTCGGCGCGATCAATAATCTCGGCGACATTGACGCGGTCGGGCATCGCGTCGTTCACGGCGGCGAATATTTTTCGCAATCGGTTTTGATCACCGACGAAGTTTTACGCGCAATCAAGGACTGCATCGAACTCGCGCCGCTTCATAATCCGGCGAACGTCAAAGGAATTCAGGCAGTCCGCGAAATTTTCGGCAAGGCTTTGCCGCAAGCAGCGGTTTTCGACACGGCGTTTCATCAGACTCTGCCCGAAAAAGCGTTTCTTTACGCGATTCCGTATCAGCTTTACCGCCGTCACAAGGTTCGCCGTTATGGTTTTCACGGCACATCACACCGCTACGTCGCTTATCGCTACCGCACCGTCAACAATATCCTGCGTGAAAACGTTAATGTCATCACCTTGCATCTCGGCAACGGCTGTTCAATCGCGGCGATCAAGGGCGGAAATTCAATTGATACTTCGATGGGCTTAACACCACTCGAAGGTCTCGTGATGGGGACGCGTTCGGGCGATCTGGATGCCGCGATTCTCGAATTTATCGGCGCCAAAGAAGGTTTGACGATTCACGAAACGGAGATGCTTCTCAATAAACAATCGGGACTTTTGGGGATTTCGGGTTTGACCAACGATATGCGCGAACTACTCGCCGAAATGGAAGAATCGGGCGACCGCCGCGCACGCCTTGCGATCGAAATTTTCTGCTACCGCGTCAGCAAATATATTGGCGCGTATTTAGCCGCGATGAACGGCACAGACACAATTATTTTCGCGGGCGGCATCGGTGAAAATTCGCCGAAGATCCGCTCAATGATCTGCGAAAATCTGAAATGGTTTGGCATTAACCTTGATGAATCACTCAACGCCTCGCACATCAGCGGACGCGAAGGTCTCATCAGCACGGAAGATTCCCGCACAAAGATCTGCGTCATTCCGACCAACGAAGAACTTTTGATCGCCCGTGACACGGTTCGGCTGATTTTAAAGGAAATTTAAATCAAATTCAGACGGAAAACTATTCAAAACTCAGCGCGTCAATCGGGTTGAGTTTCGCTGCTTTCCACGCCGGGTAAAGTCCGAAAACGATGCCGACAAGAAACGAAACGCCAAGTCCGATAACTATCGCCCACCACGGAACATACGCCGGCAGAGGTGAATATTTATTCATCAAAAGGCTCGCGATCTCGCCGATGATCAAACCCGAAACGCCGCCGATTCCCGTTAAAACGACGGCTTCGATCAAAAATTGCAGTAAAATATCCCGATGTGTCGCGCCGACCGCTTTGCGAATGCCGATCTCCTTTGTTCGCTCCGTCACCGAAACGAGCATGATATTCATCACGCCGATGCCGCCAATCATCAGCGCAACGGCTGAAATTGCGGTTAGAACGAGATAGGTTGCGCCCGTCAGTTGATTGTATATATCGAGCAGAGCATCTTGCGACGAGACGAAAAAATTATCTTTATCGCCCGCTTTTACGCCGCGCCGACGGCGCAGAATATCGCGCATTTCTTCCATCACCGAATTAACTTTCGTGCGGTCGGTCGGGCGCACAATAATCGTAAAAACCATCTGCGGATATGGAATATCGCGCCAGTATTTTTGAAAAGTCGTCAGCGGAATAAACACCGCATTATCACGCGATTGCCCGAAAATTGAGCCTAAATCACTCATCACACCGATAACGTGAAAAACGCGCCCACCGATTTTGATGTCTTTGCCGAGCGGTTCTTCGTTCGGGAAAAGTGCTTTCACGACATCTTTGCCTAAAACGGCAACATTGGTCCGTTCGCGCAAATCTGTCTCGGTCAAAAATCGTCCTTCGGCGATGTATTGCGTGTGG
>JANPDZ010000287.1:0-6433 GCA_031431735.1 Acidobacteriota bacterium
AGGTTTTGAAACGCTCTGGCTCGGTGTTTGGGAAGAAAATATCAGAGCCCAAAAGTTTTACGCCAAATACGGATTCACCCGCGTCGGCGAGATCACATTTCCCTACGGCGCAACGGTCGGGATAAACTTTGTCCTCGAAAAAGTTTTGTAAATATGCGCTAAAACAATCTGCCCGCGAATAAACGCGAAAGATACGAAAAAAAGAATTTGGATTTAATTTTCGTGCCTTTCGTGTGTTTCGTGGGCAAAAATTCTTTTGGGTTTTGAAGTTAATCGATTTGATAGGTCGCGATGCTCGTCGGTGTTTCATAACAGCGAACCTTCCAAACCCGCACGCGTTCGTCGCCGACGCGAGAGTTTAAGTATTCGCAGATGTAACATGCCAGATTTTCCGCCGATGGATTTAACTCTTCATCAAACGGCGGCAATTCGTTCAGGTTTCGATGGTCGAGATAGGTAACTATCTCGTCCGCCGCCTTTTTCAAATCTCCAAAATCAATCAGCAGACCGATATTGTTGAGCTCCGCGCCTCGAGCGTAAATTTCGATCTTGTAATTATGTCCGTGCAGGTTCTCGCATTTGCCACGATAACCGCGCAATTGGTGTGCGCTTGAGAAATTGCGCTCGATCATCACTTCATAAAAACTACTCATTATTGTTTTTCTAAGAGAATCTTATAATTTTTGAACACCGACGCATTCTTTTGAATTAACAACGGCGTAAATTTCAGAATTAACATTTTAAATCCGTCTTTTTCGACAGCCAATCTTAATTTTGTTTCCGGCTTTTCTTCGCCGACATTAATTGCGAACGCGCCGTTTTTTTCGGTTTTCGTGGTTTCTATGACCTTAGTGGGAAGTTCGTCTTTTTTTTCATCCCAAACCACTAATTTTATTGTTACACCTTCGACCGGATTATTTTGTGAATCTAAAACCTGACCTTCAATATCCGAACCGGAATTACAGGAAAATTGAATTAGACATAAAATAACCAGCAATATTGATAAAAATAGCTTCATATTTTTATCAATATTGCAACAAGATTTGCATTCAAGTATTACTTCATAAAACGATGCCATATTTTTATTTAATTCGATGTCAGGAAATTTATCAATTCGATCAGCACAGTTTCTACAAACGCCAGAAAATCGGCAGAAAGATCATCGCGACGATAAATAAAATAACGGTCAGCGGCAGACCAACTTTGACAAAATCGCGGAAGTTATAGCCGCCCGGACTCATTACTAAAAGATTAACGGCGTGACCGAGCGGTGTGATGAACGCCATTGAGGTCGCGATCGCAACGCCCATCACCAATGATCGCGGGTTGATACCGGCTTGTTGGGCGACATTGATGGCGACCGGCGCGATGACGGCGGCGACGACCGCGCCGCTGACGGCTTGCACCATCAGAACGGTTACAAGAAAAAGTCCTGCCAGCAGACCGATCGCGCCGAAGCTCCCGAGCGCAGCAACAACGCCGTTTGCCAGCAGCGCGGCGGCATTTGTCTTGGTCAGGGCAATGCCCATCGGCAACATTCCGGCAACCAGAAAAATGGTTTTCCAACTGATTGACGAATAGGCTTGCTGCGTTGTTAAGATTCCTGTCAGCATCATTGCAAGCGCGCCGCCGAGCATCACCGCCGCCGTTAGATCAGGCAATATCACGGCAAGCACGAGCGTCGCAACGAAGATCATCAGCGCGGCGCGACCTTTATTCGGCACGGTGATCGCCGTTTCTTCCTTTGACATCAGCAGAATCAAATCATCGTCGTCGGACAAAACGGCGAGTTTGTCGCGGGTGCCTTGCAGCAATAAAGCGTCCCCGAAGACTAAGGGCACATCGGCTAAATTCGTGATGATTTCCGTGTCACCGCGCCAGATCGCCAAGACCGACATTCCGTATTTTTCGCGGAAATGCGCCGAACGCAAAGTTTCACCGATCAGGCGCGAACGCGGTGCGAGCATCGCCTCGACAATTTCGACGGCGCGTGATTCAAGATCGCTTTCGTGCCATTCCGAAGCGGGCAAAAACTCCATAAAAGGACGGACATCGCGCCTGCGAAAATCTTCCTCGTCGCCTTCCAAAACCAATGTATCGCCGTCCTTGATCTCAGTTTCGGGCGAGAGCGCGAAGAGTTTTTTGTTCTTGCGTTCGATCGCGACGACGCTGACGCCGAAATCTTCGCGCAGAGTGCTTTCGGAAAGCGGTTTGCCGATCAGAAACGATTTCTCGGGAACGCGGGCGCGGAAAAGATTTTCGTCCAAATGATACGCGGCGATCAGATCGTCGCGTTCTTCTTTGTTCGGCGCGAGCGTTCGTTCGAGCGGCGATTCGCCGGGAAGCTGTTTGCGCCCGATAAACGCGACGTATAAAATGCCCGCAATGACCATCGGAATTCCGACCGGCGCAAAATCGTAGAGACTGAAACCCTCGATACTATTGTCGTGAAGAATCGAATTGACAACGATGTTCGAGGTCGTCAGAAGCGTCGCCATTCCGCCTAAAATAGTACCGAAGGCAAGCGGCATCAAAAGCCGCGAAGTATTGACATCCGCCTTTTTCGCCGCGCCCGAAGCCGCCGGAAGCAACACCGCCGCCGCCGCGATGTTATTCATAAAGAGCGACAGAAACGCGCCCGCCGTCATCACTGCGACAACTAATCTTAATTCGCTTTTGCCGCCAACTTTGAGCAGAATATTACCGACCTGTTCGCTAACGCCTGTTCTTTGAAGTGCTTCCGTCAAAATAAAGATCGCCATAATGGTCACGACCGCCGAACGGCTGAAACCCGAAAAAGCCTCTTGCGTAGTCAAAACTCCGCTCACACCGAGCGCGACAACGACGAGCAACGCGACCAGATCGGCCGGCAATTTTTCGGTCAGAAAGAGAACAAAGGCGATGGTCAGGATTATAAAAGTAATTATCAGATGTTGGGTTTCCATTACTTTTATTGAGTATAGATTGCTAACGGGCGCGAATCAAAATAAGAAGGCTCGTAAATTATTCGCTTTCGTAACGGCTCAGATAAAGTTTGCCGTCGGAGTCGTTGATGCTGATTATTAATCGGTTTAACCAGTCGTATCTACCTAAAACATTCTTACGGTGTCAGTTATTGTCGCTGAAAGCGACAAATTTAATAGCGTCGGGTAAAACCCGACGTCATAATCAATAAATATCGTGTCCCTGAAAGGGACAAATTTCAATCCCAAACATATCGTTCATCATAATCTACGTCATATTTGTTCAAAAAATACCGGAACTCTTCTTCAAAACTAATCTTCGAGTGATGCGATTTTTGATTGGCGATGTATTTGATTTGTGTATAACCGACCGAAAACGCGCCGTAACCGTCCTGCCATTGAAATGTGCGATACATATTACCTTTCGTCTTGATCCATTTTGAACTATCGCGTTTGATGTCACCGACCAATTGGCTGAGTTCGATGTTTTTACTCATCGAAACAAGCAAATGAAGATGATTTTCCGTGCCGCCGGCGGCAATCAATTTTGAATTGTTGTTATTGGAAATGCCGCCGAAATAAGCAAATAATTCTTCTTCGATTTCGGGCAAGATCAAATTGGCACGATTTTTCGTTGAAAAAATAATGTGAACATATAATTTAACGAGAGTTTGTGCCATTTCGTCTTGAAATTCGTCCCCTTCAGGGACGGATCCGTTTATTGTTTTTGCCGTCGGGATGCTCCCGACGCTATTAAATTTGTCGGCTTCACCGACTTTTCTTTTTCAATCATTAAAAATATCCGCGACATCTTTTAATTCCGACGTAATGCGCGTGCGCGGCAAGGAATTCAGAAAATCTCTGCCGTAGGATTTTGTCCGCAGTCTTGTATCAAGTAGCGCGATCACACCTCGGTCGGTTTTGCTGCGGATTAATCGCCCGATTCCCTGTTTGAGCGTGATGACGGCTTGCGGAACCGAGTAGTCGAAAAATGATTTGCCGCCGTTGTCGTCAATGAATTTTGTGCGGGCAGCAACAATTGGGTCAGACGGGACGGCGAACGGTAATTTATCAATGATGACGCACGAAAGTTGTTCACCGCGCACATCAACGCCTTGCCAAAAGCTCGAAGTTGCAAATAAAACAGCATTTGAAGTGTTGCGAAACCTGTCGAGCAGTCCGGCTTTCGACATCGAACCTTGCACGAGACACGGATAATTGACGCGCATCGAAACGAGCTCAAAAAGCGCGTTCATCCCGAAATTGCTGGTCGAAAGCACAAAGGCACGGCCGTTCGAGATTTGCAGCAATTTGATGATCTCGTTAGCGGCGTGCTGTGTAAATTCGGGCGAACGCGGATCGGGCATCGCCTTTGGAATATAGATGATCGCCTGTTTTTCGTAGTTGAACCCGGACGGCGCGAGCAGTGTGTCGGTTTTCGCGTTGTCGAGCCCCAAGCGGTTTTTGATGAAATTGAATTTGCCGTTGGTTGAAAGCGTCGCCGAGGTTAAAACGACGGTTTCGGTTTTGTCGAATAACTTTTCCTGAAGCAGTCCCGACACATCAATCGGCGAAGCGCGCAGAAACATTCCGCGCCCGCGTTTTTCGAGCCAGTAAACATAATTTTTCTCCGATTGCGTGCAGATAAAATCGAGGTCAAAGCGCGTTTGGCGGACGCGTTTGAGCATCGCTTCGGCTTCGGTCAATTCTTCGGCGTAAACGTCAACCGCTGTTTCAAGGCGTTCGAGCGCGGTGTCGAGCGCGAAATAAGCTTCGCCCAAGGATGTCACTTCGACCTCGCCGCGCGTATTTTTTTGAGCAAAGGCATTCGGCGCAAGCGGAAAGCGTCCGTCATTCTGGCGCGCCTGCGTGAAACGAATCCAGAATTGGTCAGCCAAGCCGATGATCTTCGCGGCAATTTTGGTCAGATCGCGGGTTGCCACGGCATCCGTAATCGGCAAATTGTCGGCATCGCGGACAAGTTCGTCAATCTGAAAGTTTGAAACCTGAAACCCGAAATAATCGGCGGCGATGTCTTCGATCAGATGCGCTTCGTCAAAAATGACCGCGCCGTAATCGGGCAAAACCTTGCCGTATTGATTGCCCCGAACATTCAGATCCGCAAAGAAAAGATGATGATTGACGATGACGATGTCGGCTTCGTCGGCTCTTGCACGCATCTTGGTGATAAAACACGCCTCGAAATCGGGACATTTCTGCCCGAGACAGGTTTCGCTCTTGGCATTGATGCGCGACCAGAACGAAATATTTTCCGGCAAATTAACGAGTTCGGCGCGGTCGCCCGTTTCGGTTTCACGCGACCAATGGCGCACCTCGTCGAAATAATCCATCTCGTCCAAGCCTTCGAGAATCGGTTGGTTTTCCGCTTTTTTGATTTTGTGCAGACACGCGTAATTCGAGCGTCCTTTCATATAGGCGGCGGTAAATTTCTTGGGCAAAACCTTTTGCAGAAACGGGATGTCTTTTTCCATCAATTGTTCTTGCAAATTCTTGGTGCCGGTCGAGATAATGACGCGTTTGCGATTTCCCAAAGCCGCCGCGATCGCCGGAACAAGATAGGCCATCGTTTTCCCGGTGCCAGTTCCCGCTTCGACGATCAGATGTTTCTTTTCTTCAAACGCCCGAAGCACTGCTTCTGCCATTTGAATCTGTCCGAGCCGATGTTCGTAGTCTTTGTGATATTTGGCGATGAGACCGCCGTTGCCGAAAATTTCTTCCACTTTGGTTTATTTTTCCTGAATTTATTTGTTTTTCTGTTGACACCGAGAGCGTTTTCTTGCAAACATTGAATTTCATTCAATTATATCAATGAAAACTCGTTTTATGATAAATAGCCTTATTCAATATCAATCGTAACAAATAATAGCTTTTCTTTCGCGGATTCGTTGCATAGAATTCTTTGTCATTAGATATTTTTTTTTGAGTCGTTTGAGCCGATATAAATTCAAAGTAAATTAGAAGAAAGTAATTCATTCGTCATTATTTTTAAAGTTATAAATCAATAATTCTACTTCGGTAGCAACAAATGTTCCTAAGCTTTGAGGAGGGCTTATTTAATGGAGAAAAATTCAGCGGCAGAGGCGCGTAATCCGCTTCTGCTTTGTGTAGTTATTTTAGGATTGATGGCGGCATTAGTGATCGTGCCGACCCAATTCCGTTCCGAAGCCGGCGGCAAAAACGCCAGAAAAGGAACTTTACAACAAACCACGAGCCACGAAGAAGGTATCGAAAACTACGATATTCGTTCCGATAAGGCTTCGTTTGGAAAAATTGACGGCTTCCGCCAAACGCTTAACAAAGATACGGCTGTGATTGCCGACATCCGCGATGGTTTTGTGCGCGGCGAAGAAGAACTCAGAGGCCGCATTCCGACCGTTAAGGTCGAATACAATTCTGACATTCGCACGCCGGAAGTCATTACGCCTGACGTTTGGAAAGCCACAATCGAG